>JBDZUM010000237.1:0-1620 GCA_040255215.1 Rhodospirillaceae bacterium | reverse complement strand
CGGCAACGTGGTCGTTGAAGACCGTGACCTGCGCGTCCTTCGACAGGACCGACCAGTCGGCCGATTTCAGCGCGACGTTCTGATAGTCGTCGAGCACCGCCACTTTCGCCATTAACGCCTCCCACTAGCCGATCGCGTCCGCGCAGCATACGCGATTAGACGCGCGCTGCATGGAAATGCTGTGACGCCCGTCACAGCGCGTGCACGGCCCGCCGCACCACCAACGCCGCCGCCCGCGCCGCCAGCGGCAGGAAGGCGGGAAAGTTCAGATGGCTGTCGACGCCGGCGAGGTCCGACAGGCAACGCACGACGACCCAGGGCAGATCGAAGCGTTCGCAGACCTGCGCCATGGCCGCGCCTTCCATCTCGACCGCCAGCGCGCCGAATTCGCTTTCCAGCCGCGCTCGCGTCATGCCGCAGTTCACGAACGTGTCGCCGCTGACGATGGTGCCGAAATGCAGTCGCGCCCGACGGTCGGCTTCGCCGGTGACGCCGGCGCCGACCGCCGGCAGTTCGATGCCGGCCAGCCGCGCCCGCAGCTTCTGCTCCAGCGCCTCGGCCATGAAATAGCCCGGCGAACGATCGATCCCCGGCAGCGGCGGCACGCCCGGCTGATACGCCTCGATGCGCCCTTCGTTCAGCGCCCCGTAATCGTGCTGGACGAGCTTGGTCGCCACCACCACGTCGCCGATGCCCATGCCGGCGTCGATGCCGCCGGCGACGCCGCCGAACACCAGCGCCCGGCAGCCGAAATGCTGCGCCAGGACGGTGGCCGTCAGCGCCGCGTTGACCTTGCCGATGCCGGTTTCGACGAATACCGCCTGCCGCCCCTCGATGCGGCCGCGATGGAATTCCAGCCCGCCGATGGTCTCGCTGCCCTCGGTGCGGTCCTCGAGATGGCGCAATTCCTCGGGGATGGCCGAAAGAATGCCGAGCGGCGCGGATGGATTCATCGAACAGGCTCCGGTAGGTTCCGGGCCGCGGAACCGAAAGCGATTGCCGCCGCGCGGAGCGCTTGCGACAATCGCAGCATAACCAGCCGGAATGGCGGAGGAAACATGGCCCGCAACGACCGCATCGAGATCAGGCGCACCGCAGGTGCGCTGGGCGCCGAAGTCACCGGCATCGACCTGGCGCAGCCGCTCGACGCCGAAACCGTCGCCACCCTGCGCGCCGCGTGGATGGAACACCTGGTGCTGTTCTATCCCGGCCAGAAGATCTCCGACGGCGATCTTGAACGCTTCACCTCCTATTTCGGACCGTTCGGCAAGGAACCCTTCGTCGACGGCATCAGCACCGACCATCCGCACGTGCTGGCCGTCATTAAGGAGGCGGACGAACGGCGCAAGGCGAATTTCGGCGGCAACTGGCATTCGGACTGGAGCTTCCAGGAAGCGCCGCCGGCCGGCACCTTCCTCTACGCGCTGGAAGTGCCACCCTATGGCGGCGACACCATGTGGGCCAACCAGTATCTCGCCTACGAGACCCTGTCGCCCGGCATGCAGGCGTTGCTCGACGGGCTCGAGGCCGTCCACTCGGCCAAGCGCCCCTACGGCCGCCAGGGCATCTATGCCGACAAGAGCCAGGCGCGCTCGATGAAGATCCGCACCGGCGAGGAAG
>JBDZUM010000156.1:0-7138 GCA_040255215.1 Rhodospirillaceae bacterium | reverse complement strand
CCCGGCTCGCCGCGGCTGGCCCGCGCCATGCTGCGGCCGGGCGATCGGCTGGTGGCCTGCGAGCTGCACGACAAGGACGGCCTGGCGCTGCGGCGGGAATTCGCCGGCGATCCCCAGGTCGAGATCCGCCGCGGCGACGGCTACGCGGCATTGAAGGCGCTGTTGCCGCCGCCGGAGCGGCGCGGACTGATCCTGATCGATCCGCCGTTCGAGGCGAAAGACGAGTTCGAGCGCCTGCAGCGCGCGCTGGGCCAGGCGCTGCGCCGCTTCGCCACCGGTCAGTATCTGATCTGGTATCCGGTCAAGGACGTCGCCGCCGTCGCCGGCTTCAAGGCCTGGCTCGAAACGGCAGGGCTGCGTCGTACCCTGACCGCCGAACTCGAGGTTGCGTCACCCGCGCCGGGTGCGCTGGCGCGGGCCGGGGTGGCGCTGATCAATGCGCCATGGCCCATCGAGGACGAGCTGGAACGGCTTGGACCGTTCCTGGCTGCGACCCTGGGCGGCGGGCAGGGATCGTTCGACCTCGACTGGATCGTCCGCGATCAGTCCTGAGCGGCGCGCCAGCGATCGGGGCGCGGCGCCAGCAGCATGAAGATCACCGCCAGCGCCATCATCGCCGCCGCGCCCAGAATCGCGAACTTGTACGAGCGCGTCAGGTCGAAGGCGTAGCCCGCCACCGCCGGACCGAACAGCGTGCCGAAGGCGACGCTGGTATAGAGCAGGCCGATGATGCTGGAGACGTGGCGCACGCCGAAATAATCCGCCGTCATCGCCGGGATCAGCGCCACGAAGCCGCCGTAGAAGGCGCCGAACAGCGCGGCGAAGACGATCAGCGCCCAGGAGGCGGTGGAAATCGACCACCACAGCATCATCGCCGTCAGCCCGGCGAACATCAGCGCCAGCCCCACCTTGCGGCCGTAGCGGTCGGCGATGCCGCCAAAGGCGAAGCGGCCGACGATCGACCCGACGCCGATGATGCTGATCAGCAGCAGCGCCTGCTGCGGATCGACGCCGTGATCGCTGGCATAGGGCACCAGATGCACGAACGGCACGAACAGCGCCAGGCCGCTGCTGCAGCAGGCGGCGTAGAGCATCCAGAACGGCCGGCTGCGCAAGGCGACGCCGGCGCCGAAGCTGCGCCCGCTGGCGACGCTGGCCGCTGTCGCCGGTTGCGGCGGCAGGCCGTCCGGGCCGCTGCCGCGCAATTCCGGCTGATCGTCCAGCAGCAGGGCGGCCACCACGCCGATCGCCAAGGTCAGCAGCGCCAGCGCCAGATAGGCGGCGCGCCAGCCCATGTCGGCGACGATCAGCCCGGCCAACGGCGGCAGCACCAGCGTGCCGGCGCCGATGCCCGACACCGCCAGCCCCGATGCCAGGCCGCGCTTGCGCACGAACCATTTCTGCACCGCCGCGATCGCCGGCACGTAGGCGAAGCCGACGCCCACGCCGACGCCGATGCCGTAGGCGGCGTAGATCTGCCACAGGGTCTGCGCTTGGCTGGCCCAGGCGAGGCCGGCGGCGGCGATGACGATGCCCAGCGCCACGATGGGGCGCGGCCCCCAGCGATCCGACAGCGGTCCGCTGACGGCGCCGAGCGCGAAATAGAGAAAGCCGGCGATCGAGAACACCAGCGCCGTCTCGCCGCGCGTCGCGCCGTACTCCGCCTGCAGCGGCAGGAAGAAGGCGTTGAAGGCATAAGTGACGCCGAAGCCAACGCACAGCACCACGAAGGTGCTGGCGACCACGATCCAGCCGTAGAAAATGCCGCGCCGCGGCATCGCCATCTCGCTCATCGGCGCGTGCGCCCGGTTGGTTCCGGCCGCCTTCCGTTTTGGTGCATGCGTTTCCTCGGCTGCGATGGTGCAGGGCGCGGCGGCAATTGGCAATCGGCCGTCACACAAGACCGCGCCTGTCGGAACTCATGGACCGCTTCGGGGCTTTCGCCGGCAGGAGGTCCGTCCATGGCGAGATTCTGTTTTCGACACGGCCCGCTGCTGGCGCTGCTGTTGGCCGCCATGAGCATGGCCTTCAGCTTCTGCCACCTGATGGAACTGCCCGCCCGCATCGACTGGCCGCAGGCGCTCTGGGTCGGATCGACGGTGATCGGCGGCCAGTACCGGATGTTCGGCACGCTGGGCGCCGTCGTCGAACTGTCGGCGATCGTCGGTCTCGGCGCCTGGTGGTACGCACAGCGCAGCGCCGGCAGGCTGCGGCTGGCGGCGGCGGTGCTTTACCTGATCGCGCTGGCGATCTGGTGGGCCGTGGTTTTCCCCGCCAACCGCGAATTCGCCGCTTGGCAGGAACTTGGCGTGCCCGCGGACTGGGATACCTGGCGGCGACGCTGGGAGTTTGGCCATGCGGTGATGGCGGTGCTGAAAATCATCGGCTTGGCGCTGGTTTTCCAGTCCGTCCTGCCGAAACGACCGGCAAAGGCCTAAAATCGTTTGGATTTCTCCCTTTCGCGTTGACTCCGGACGGCCCGCCGATTGAAATCGGCCGCCAGAGCGGGGGATTAAGGGCAGGCAATGAGCGCGGCGGAGCGCATATCCGGCGATGCGTGGTGCGAACGCATCCAGAGCAAGGGCCGTGCGATCGTCGGCGTCGGCGGCCGCTGGACCGTGTTCACCCTCGGCCGCCTGGAAAAGCCGCTCGACGCGATGCTCGGACGCGGCCAGCGCGCCGATGCCGTCGATCTCAGCGCCCTCGAGGAACTCGACACCGCCGGCGCCGCAGAAATCCTGCGGCTGGCCAAATCGCTGGGCAAGGGCACGGCGGTGCCGATCGAGAATGCGCGCGACACCCATGCCCATCTGATCGATCTCGTCGCCCGCCAGAAGGTCGTGCGCGAAAAGCCGCAGGGCCAGTCCTGGATCGTGGCTCAGTTGACGCTGATCGGCGAAACCAGCATCGGCATCGCGCTGCAGGCCGCCAACCTTCTCGCCTTCTTCGGCGAAACCCTCGTCGTCATGGGGTCCGTGCTGCTGTCGCCGCGCCGCCTGCGCACCAAGGCCATCGCCAATCTGATGGAGGAGGTGTGGCTGCGCGCCCTGCCGATCGTCGGCACGCTGGTGTTCCTGATCGGCGTCGTGCTTGCCTATCAGGGCATCGAGCAGCTGCGCCGCTTCGGCGCCCAGGCCTTCACCGTCGACATGGTCGGCCTCTCGGTGCTGCGCGAGATCGGCGTGCTGCTGACCGCCATCATCGTCGCCGGCCGTTCCGGCAGCGCCTTCACCGCCCAGATCGGCACCATGCGCGTCAATCTCGAGGTCGACGCCATGTCGACCATGGGGCTGCACCCGATCGAGGTGCTGGTATTGCCGCGCATCATCGCGCTGGTCATCACCATGCCGCTGCTGACCTTCTTCGCAAACATCATGGGCCTGCTGGGCGGTGCGCTGGCCAGTTCGATCTTCCTCGACTTCACGCTCGGCCAGTATTTCGACCGGCTGCAGGAGGTGGTCGACATCAAGCATTTCTGGGTCGGCATGGTGAAGGCGCCGGTCTTCGCCTTCGTCATCGCCGTGGTCGGCTGCTACGAGGGGCTGCAGGTCAGCGGCAGCGCCGAAAGCGTCGGCCGGCTGACCACCAAGGCGGTGGTCGAATCGATCTTCCTGGTCATCATCCTCGATGCCGCCTTCTCCATTCTCTTCGTGTCGATGGGCATATGAAGTTCCCCCGTCCAGCAGCGCCAGACGACGAGGATGGCCCGCGCAGCCTGGTGCTGGGCCAGCCGCCGCAGGACCGCCCCGTCGTCATCCATATCCGCAACCTGAAGACCAAGTTCGGCACCAAGGTGATCCACCATCACCTGGCGCTCGACGTGTTCCGCGGCGAGGTGATGGGGCTGGTCGGCGGCTCGGGCACCGGCAAATCGGTTCTGCTGCGCACCATCATCGGGCTGATCCACCAGAAGAAAGGCGTCATCGAGGTGTTCGGCCAGAACACCGATACGCTGAACGGCGCGGCGCGAAGGCGGTTGCAGTCGCGCTGGGGCGTGCTGTTCCAGGACGGCGCGCTGTTTTCCTCGCTGACCGTTGCCGAGAACATCCAGGTTCCCTTGCGGGAGCATACGCGCCTGACGCCGCGCCAGCTCGACGAGGTCGCCGCTCTCAAGGTGGCGATGGTCGGCCTGCCGCCGGACGCGGCGCACAAGTATCCGTCCGAACTCTCGGGCGGCATGCGCAAGCGCGCCGGCCTGGCAAGAGCGCTGGCGCTCGATCCGCCGCTGCTGTTCCTCGACGAGCCGACCGCCGGTCTGGATCCGATCGGCGCCGCCGCCTTCGACCAGCTGGTGCGCGATCTGCAGCGCAATCTCGGGCTCACCGTGCTGATGGTGACGCACGATCTCGATTCGCTGAACGCCATCTGCGACCGCATCGCCGTCCTGCTCGACAAACGGGTGGTGGTCGGTGCGATGCCGGAACTGCTAGAGTTCGACCATCCCTGGGTCAGGGAATATTTTCACGGACCGCGCGGGCGCGCCGCCCGGTCCGAAGCGGTGTAGACGGGAGCCACGATGGAAAACCGCGCCCATTTCGTCATCATCGGCGCCGCCGTGGTCGCCTTCGTGGCCGCGCTGGTGGCGTTCGTGGTCTGGAAACTCGACAGCGGCACCCAGGAGGAGCTGGCCTATTACCGCATCTATTTCGACGGCGAGGTGCAGGGTCTGACGCCGGATTCGCCGGTCTTCTATCGCGGCATCAAAGTTGGGCGCGTCACCGACGTTCGCATCGGCACGCGCGAGATCACCCAGGCCGACGGCAGCACGCGCAAGGTCGAGAAGATCGTCGTCACCGTCGCCATCAACTACGACCAGCCGATCCGCGAGAATTCCTATGCGCTGTTCGAGAAGCCTCTGATCGCCGGCCAGTCCTTCATCCAGATCGTCGGCGGGCCCGACGGCGATCCGGCCAAGCCGCGCAAGCGCGAGGGCCAGCTGCCCTATCCCGAGATCGCGCCCGGCACGACGTTCTTCCAGGCCGCCGCGTCCTCGGCGCAGGACGTGCTGGCCAAGGCCAGCCAGAGTATCGATCGCATCAATGCGCTACTCTCCGATGAGAACATCGCCTCGGTCAACCGCACGCTGAGCAACATCGCCGCGCTGACCGGCACGTTCGAATCGCGCAACAAGGAGATCGAGCAGATGGTGGCCGAACTGCCGGTCACCATGGCGCAGGTCCGCACTACCATGGCGTCGCTGGAGCAGCTCGGAAAATCCGCCAACCTGCTGCTGACCGAGCTGGGACCGCAGGACGAGGCGGCGAAGAAGCTGCTGGCCGGCCGCGATCCCTCGGAATTGCGCCAGACGATGGTGGCGGCGCGCGCGGCGATCAACAACATCAATGCCGCCGCCGACAGCGTCAACAAGCTGCTGGGCGACAATCGCGCGCCGCTGCGGCAGTTCACCGAGCAGAGCCTCGGCGAGTTCAGCCAGATGATTCGCGAATTGCGGGCGCTGGCGGCCAATCTCAACGTCATCGTCACGCGCATCGAGCGCGACCCGACCGGTTTCATTTTCGGCGGCAAGCAGGGCTACCAGCCCGACCGCCAGCGCTAGGACGGCATCATGACTGCACGATCGACCCTGACCACGCTGCGCAACGCTCTCGCCGCCGCTGCCGTCGCGGCGGGCCTGGCCGCCTGCGGCGTGCTGCCCGACATCAAGACGCCGACCGATCTCTATACGCTGTCGCCCAAGAGCACGTTCGACGCCAACCTGCCGAACGTCTACTGGCAGCTGGTGGTCGAAACGCCCGTCGCCCCGGCCAACCTCAATACCGGCCGCATGGCGATCTCCAGCAGCCGTCTGTCGACGGACTACTACGCCACTTCGGCGTGGACCGATCGCGCGCCGTTGATGGTGCAGACGCTGGTCATCGAATCCTTCGAGAATTCCAGGCGCATCGTCGCCGTCGGGCGCGAATCGGTCGGCCTGCGCGCCAACTATCTGCTCCAAACCGAGCTGCGCGAATTCCAGGCCGAGACCTATCACGGGCCCAATCCGGTTTCCCGCGTCCGCGTCAATGCCAAGATCGTGCGCATGCCCGAGCGCCAGATCATCGGCTCGGCATCTTTCGAGCGCTGCCGCGCCGCCGCAGGTCCCGACGTGCCGCAGGTTGTCGCCGCGTTCGATGATGCCCTGGGCGCGGTGTTGCGGCGCATGGTCGCCTGGGTGCTGACGACGCCGCCGCCGGAAGCCAATGAGGACAGCGATCGCAGGCTGGTCGAGCGCTTCCGCAACCCGTCCAACGTCATCGACGATATTTCCGGCTGTCCGACGCAGAGCCAGGCGCCGGCACCCGCCGCGCCGCCGCCGCGAAGCTGATCTGCGCCCCATGCCGCGTCCCGTCAGCCTCGACTGGACTCGGCTGGCCGATGCCGTCGACGGGACGATGGTCGAGATCGAAGGATGGCTGTCGCCGCTCGAACTGGCGGCCTCGCATCGCTACTTCTTTCTCGTGCCGGCGGTTGCCTGCTGTCTTGGCTGCCCGCCGCGCGATCCCCGACACGCCATCGAAGTCTTCGCCGATACGGGCATAGCGCCGCAATCCGGGCTGGTACGTCTGCGCGGCATATGGCGTCGGCTCGAAAACGATCCCAATGGCTGGTGCTGGCAGCTGCACGAGGCGCAACCGATCCAGGCGCCGCTCTCGCGACGAACGGTGCTTGGCGCGCTGGCGCTGCCATTGGCCGTCGTTCCCGTTCCGGCGGCGGCGCAGAACGGCGAGGATGCCGCGGTCGCCGCAATTCTTCGGCAGAACGTGCCGATCGACATCCATTCCCATGCCGGACGCATTACGCGGCCTTCCAATCCCATCACGGACGTCGCCGGGCAGATGCGCCGGGGCGGCATGGCGGCGATCTGCCTGGCCATGGTGGCGGACGGACCGACCATTCGCCCGCAGCCCGACGGCCGCATCGTCGCAGTCCGCCAGCCCGAGCCGGGCGAGCTTTATGCATGGAGCAAGCCTGCCTTCGAGCGCTTGCATCAGCTGGCGCGCGAGCAGTCGATAGCGATCGTCGACAGCGCTCCAGCCCTGGCGGCGGCGACGGCCGCCAGACCGTCGATCGTCGTATCGGCCGAAGGCGGCGATTTTCTCGAGGGCGATATCGATCGCGTCGACGAGGCGCTGACGCG
>JBDZUM010000155.1:0-7141 GCA_040255215.1 Rhodospirillaceae bacterium | reverse complement strand
GGGTAGTAGTAGTACTTGGCGACCTTGTTGAAGCCGAGCTTCTCGTCGTCGTAGGGGCCGACCCATTCGGCGGCGTCGATCGTGCCCTTCTCCAGCGACGGATAGATGTCACCACCGGCGATCTGCTGCGGCACGACGCCGAGCTTGGTCAGGATCTGCCCGGCTATGCCCGCGATGCGGTACTTCAGCCCGTTGAGATCCTCGACCGTCTTGATCTCCTTGCGGAACCAGCCGCCCATCTGCGCGCCGGTATTGCCGGCGGGAAACTGGATGATGTTGTAGTCCTTGTAGAAGGCGCGCATCAGTTCGAGCCCGCCGCCCTTGTTCATCCACGCCGATTGCTGGCGGGCGTTGAAGCCGAAGGGAATCGCCGCGTCGAAAGCGAAGGTCGGGTCCTTGCCGACGTAGTAGTAGGAAACCGTATGGCCGCACTCCACCGTGCCCGCCTGCACCGCGTCCAGCGCCTGCAGCCCGGGAACGATTTCGCCGCCGGCGAAGACGCGGATATGGAACCTGTTGTCGGTGAGCTCGGCGACGCGCTTGGCGATCGCCTCGCCCCCACCATAGATCGTGTCGAGGCTCTTGGGAAAGCTCGACGTCATGCGCCACTTGATCTCCGGCGCGCTCTGGGCGATGGCCGGCGCCGCAACGCCGGCCGAGGCCGCCACGCCGATGCCGGCGGCCTTGATGAAACCACGACGATTCATGGGGACTACTCCACTGTTCAACCACGCAGCGCCGCGGAACTCCCGCCGCGCCGGGCCGCAGAATAGTCGCTCGCCCGACCCTGTCCATGCGCGGCCCCGAAACCCACGCATGCGTTTTTGCCGTTCGGACAAAAAAAGCCCCGCCGAAGCGGGGCTTTTCGCGTCGGCGGGAATGCCGCCTATTTCTTCTTGCTCTGCTCGGCCAGCTGGGCGGCAACGAAGGCGAAGTTGTCGTAGGTGTTCTCCGCCACGCGGAACCATAGGAACTGTTCCTCGCGGAACTTGTTCCAGGAATCGAACACCTTCTTCCACTTCGGGTTCTTCGCCGAGGTCTCGGCATAGAGCTCTTCGGATGCCTTGTAGCACGCCAGCATAACGTCGCGGCTGAACGGCCGCAGCTCGGTGCCGCCGGCAACCAGCTTGCGCAGCGCCGCCGGATTGAGGGCGTCGTACTTGGCGATCATCCAGCTATGCGCCTCGGCGCAGGCCGCCTCTAGCACCGCCTTGTACTCGGCCGGCAGCTTGTTCCACTGCTCGATGTTGACCATGGTCGACAGCTGCGGGCCGCCTTCCCACCAGCCGGGGTAGTAGTAGTACTTGGCGACCTTGTTGAAGCCGAGCTTCTCGTCGTCGTACGGGCCGACCCACTCGGCCGAGTCGATCGTGCCCTTCTCCAGCGACGGATAGATGTCGCCGCCGGCGATCTGCTGCGGCACCACGCCCAGCTTGGTCAGCACCTGGCCGGCGAAGCCGCCGATGCGCATCTTCAGGCCCTTGAGGTCGTCGACCGTCTTGATTTCCTTGCGGTACCAGCCGCCCATCTGGCAGCCCGTGTTGCCGGTCGGAATGGCGTAGACGTTGTAGTCCTTGAAGAACTCGTTCATCAGCTGCCGGCCGCCGCCATGGTACATCCAGGCGGTCTGCTGGCGGGTGTTGAGGCCGAACGGCACCGCCGTGTCGAGGGCGAAGGTCGGATCCTTGCCGACATAATAGTAGCTGGCGGTGTGGCCGCATTCGACCGTCCCCGCCTGCACCGCGTCGAGCACCTGCAGGCCCGGCACGATTTCGCCGCCGGCGAAGATGCGGATCTGGAACCGATCGTTCGTCATCTCGGCGACCTTCTTGGTCATGTACTCGCCGGCGCCGAAGATGGTGTCGAGGCTCTTGGGGAAGCTCGAGGCGCAGCGCCACTTGATTTCAGGCAGCCCCTGCGCATTGACGATTGACGGCGCGGCCAGCGTCGAAGCCGCCACGGCGCCGATGCCGGCGCCTTTCAGAAACTTGCGTCTTTGCATTTTGATCCTCCCAGATCGTCCAGCATTCGTGTTGTTCAACCGGACCGCCCTCAGCGACGTTCACTGCCCCAGGGTCGCATCCTGCCGGCGCGAATATTTGCATGCCCGACGCCGTTTTGGTAGGCGGAAAATACCGCAAGACGTTCAGGGGGCAGCGGAATTTCGCCGCGCCAGGCTTGGGTTTCGCATCGATCTCGCATCTGCGAACGAAGGCTTGCGCGCGATCGGCGCAGGCCGGCGATGGAACCGCCACGGTACTGGTTCGTTGCCTTGAATTGAGGCATTTTCAGCCGTTCGCGCTGAGACGCCGAGCGCCCGGGGGTGTTGCCTGTTCCGTGAGTCCGTCCTCAGCGGCATTGACGCGTCGATCCTGTTCAATGCCTCGCCCAATCCATACGTCATTCTGGATCGCAGTCTCGCCATTGTCGGCATGAACGAGGCCTATCTGCGCGTCACCGGCCGCAGCCGCGACGCGCTGGTCGGCCGCAACATGTTCGAGGCCTTCCCGAGCGATCCCGACTCTGCCAGCGGCCGGCTGCTGCGCGCCTCCTTCGCTCGGGTGCTCGAGACCGGGCTGGTCGACGTGCTGTCGCTCATTCCCTACCCGATCGCCGGCCCCGACGGCAGCCTGCAGGAACGCTTCTGGAGCGCCACCCACACGCCGATCCTCGACGAAAGCGGCGCCGTCGCCTTTATCCTGCAGCATACGGTTGACGTCACCGAACTGCATCTGCTGCGCAGCGGCCGCCGCGCCGACGCCATGCAACTGGAGACCGGCGTGCTGAGCCGCGCCGACGCGGTGCAGGCCGCAAATCTCCGGCTCGACGAGGAGCGCATCTGGCTGCGCGCCCTGTTCGAGCAGGCGCCCAGCTTCATGGCCGTGCTGCGCGGACCCGAGCACGTCTTCGACATCGCGAACGCCGCCTATCTCGATCTGATCGGCGGGCGCGAGGTGATCGGGCGCAAGGTTGCCGAGGCGCTGCCCGAGATTGTCGAACAGGGCTTCCACGACCGCCTGGACCGCGTCTTCGCTTCCGGCGAGCCTTTCGTCGGGCAAGCCGTTCCGGTTCGCCTGGCGCGCGGCCCGGGAAAGCTCGAGCAGCGCTACGTCGACGTCGTCTATCAGCCGGTCCGGGCAAACGGCGGCAGCGTCATCGGCATTTTCGTCCAGGGCCACGACGTCACGGACCAGAAGCTCGCCGAACAGGCGGCCCGCGACAGCGAGCAGCATTTCCGCATCCTGGCCGAATCGATGCCCAACCATGCCTGGACCGCCCAGCCCGACGGCCAGCTCGACTGGTTCAACGAGCGCGTCTACGAATACAGCGGCGTCGCCCCGGGCTCGCTCGACGGCAGCGACTGGGCGCAGATCGTGCATCCCGACGACATCGCCGATGCCGCCGCCGCCTGGGCCGGGGCGCTCGCCAGCGGCAAGCCCTATCAGACCGAGTTCCGCATCCGCCGCCGCGACGGGCTCTATCGCTGGCACATCGCGCGCGCCGCGCCGGTCCGCGACGCCGACGGCCGCATCCTGCGCTGGATCGGCACCAACACCGACATCGAGGACCAGAAACTGGCCGAGGCCGGCATGGCCGAACTCAACGCCACGCTCGAATATCGCGTCGCCGAGCGCACCGAAGAACTGCTGCGCACCCAGGAGGCCCTGCGCCAGAGCCAGAAGATGGAATCGATCGGCAATCTGGCCGGCGGCATCGCCCACGACTTCAACAACCTGCTGCAGGTGATCGGCGGCAATCTGCAGCTCCTCGCCGCCGAGACCGCCGGCATGCCGTCGGTCGAGCGCCGCGTGCGCAACGCCCTGCAGGGCGTCGGCCGCGGCGCCAACCTCGCCAGCCAGCTCCTCGCCTTCGGCCGCCGCCAGCCGCTCGAGCCCAAGGTCGTCAATATCGGCCGCCTGGTCCGCGGCATGGACGAGATCCTGCGTCGCTCGCTGGGCGAGGAGATCGAGCTCGAAACCATCGTCGCCGGCGGTCTGTGGCACACGCTGATCGATCCCGGCAACGTCGAAAATGCCATCCTCAACCTGGCGATCAACGCGCGCGACGCCATGCAGGGCGCCGGCAAGCTGACGATCGAGGCCGGCAACGCGTCGCTCGATGCCGACTACGCCCGCCACAACACGGACGCCGCGCCCGGCCAGTACGTCATGCTGGCGGTCACCGACACCGGCTGCGGCATGACGCCGGAGATCGTGTCCCAGGTGTTCGAGCCGTTTTTCACCACCAAGCCCGCGGGCAAGGGTACCGGGCTCGGCCTGTCGATGGTTTACGGATTCGTCCGCCAGTCGGGCGGACATGTGAAGGTCTATAGCGAACCCGGCAGGGGCACGACCTTCCGCCTCTATCTGCCGCGCTCGACCCAGCCCGAAGATCTGCTGGTCAACGCCGAACCTGGCCCGACGCGCGGTGGCAGCGAAACCGTCCTGGTGGTCGAGGACGACGATGCCGTGCGCGATACCGCCGTCGCCCTGCTCGAAGGCCTGGGCTACGCCGTGCTCAAGGCGCGCGATGCGGCCGCCGCTCTCAGCATCATCGAGAGCGGCGCGGCGATCGACCTGCTGTTCACCGACGTCGTGATGCCGGGGCCCCTCAGCAGCACCGAGTTGGCGCGCAAGGCGGTACGGCGCATGCCTTCGCTCAAGGTCCTGTTCACCTCCGGCTATACGGAAAACTCGATCGTGCATGGCGGCCGGCTGGATCCCGGCGTCAACCTGCTGGGAAAGCCCTATTCGCGCCAGGCGCTGGCCGCGCGCGTGCGCCAGGTGCTGGGCGGCGAAGGCCATGCCGCCACGCCGGACGAGCCGGCGGCCGCCGCCCCTCCTTCGCCAGATGCGATGCCGGACCGATCGGCCGGCTTGGAGCGCGTCGTTCTGCTGTGCGAGGACGACGCGCTGATCCGAATGAGCACGGCCGACATGCTGCAGGAACTGGGCGTGCGGGTGCTCGAGGCCGGCACGGCGACGCAGGCGCTGGCCCTGCTCGAGACCAACCCGGTCGACATCCTGCTCACCGATATCGGTCTGCCCGATATTTCCGGCATTACGCTTGCGGAACGTGCGCTGGAGCGCTGGGCGGCGCTCAAGGTGATTTTCGCTTCCGGCCGCGACGAGACGCCGACATCCGGCCCGACCGCGCAGGCGCTGCTGCTGGCCAAGCCCTACGACAACGCCGCGCTGGCGCAGGTGCTGCGCCGGGCCATGGGCGAACCGGCCTGAAATCGTTTCCTCAGTTGCGCTTCTTCAATCCCCGCAGGTCGAAGATGCCGGGCTCCTCTCGCGCATCGACGCCGGCGGCGAAGATCTGGTGCTTCTGCACCTTCTGCGTGCCCGTGGTCGGCAGCGACTGCCGGAACAACACCCAGCCCGGCGCCTTGTAGTAGGCCTGCCGCTCCAGGCACCATCGCGTCAGGGATTCCGCCAGCGATCTGTCGCCCGCCTGTCCGTCGCGCGGCACGATGCAGGCCAGCACTTCCTCGTCGCGCATCTCGTCCTTGACCGCCATTACCGCCACCTGCGCCACGGCCGGATGGGCGGCGAGGCAGGCTTCGACTTCGGCGCCGGCGATGTTCTCGCCCGAGCGGCGGATGATGTTCTTGCCGCGATCGACGAAAAAGAACATGCCGCTGTCGTCCTGGGTGCAGATGTCGCCGGTATGGAACCAGCCGCCGCGCCAGGCCTCCTCGGTCGCCGCCTCGTTCTTCAGATAGCCCGAGAACAGCCCGTGCCGCGGATTGGCGGCGTTGTGGCGCACCACCAGTTCGCCCGGCGTGCCGCGCGGCACCTCGTTCATCTCCCCATCGACGATCATGCCTTCCATGCCCTCGCGCGGCCGGCCGAAGGCGCGCGTGTCGATCATGCGTGGCTCTTCCCAGGCGGCGTAGGCGCGGCCGGTCTCGGTCATGCCCCAGACCTCGACCAGCGGGAAACCGAAACGTTTCTCGAATTTCGGATGCAGCGCCGGTTCGATGCCGGCGCCGATCCCGACCGTTACGCAGTGCGCCCGTTCCTCCGGTGTCTCGGGCTGGCTCAGTAGCAGCGGCGGCATGATGCCGAGATAGTGGATGCGCGTGGCGCGGCTGGCCGCCACCTCCTTCCACCAGCGCGTCGGGCTGAAGCGGTCGGACAGCACCATGCACCCGCCGGTCACCATCATCGCCGTGGTCGAGGAAACCAGCGAATTCGTGTGGTAGAGCGGCAGCGGATTGATCAGCCGTTCCTTGCCGCGTTCCATCGTCATGATGCCGGGATATGTGGCGTAGAAATGACCGGTGATCAGATGATGCTCGTTGCTCAGCAGGCAGCCTTTGGGCCGGCCGGTGGTGCCCGACGTATAGAGGATCGTCGCGACCGTCTTCTCGTTGGCGGGCGTATTCAGCGCCGGATTGCGGGGCCCGGGCAGACGTTCGGGCAGTGCGGCGGCATCGACCACCGGCAGCTTGCGCGGCAACGCCTTTGCCACGGTTTCGATATCGCCAACGCGATGATGCGCCACCATCGCAAGATCGGCCTCGCTGTGATCGAACAGATAGGTCAGCTCGTCGGCCCGGTAGTCGGGATTGACCGGGACCAGGGTCACGCCCAGCGAGTTCAGCGCCAGATAATGGAACAGGAACTGCGGCCGCTGCTCCAGCAGCACCGCCACGCGATGCCCGTGCCCGTAGCCCGCCGCCTTGTATAGGTCTGCCAGCGACGTGGCCGCCGCCAGCGTCTCGCGATAGGAATAGTCGCGCCCCTCGACGTCGTAGTCGCGATGCGCGCCAGGCGGCACGCAGATGAACGCATTGTCCGGAAATTCCGCCGCCGTCGCCGCAAAGGCCTCGAACACCGTCCTGCTCAACCCGTCTCCTCCGGCGACCTTTGCTTGAACCACGGCCGCTCGCCGGTCAGCCTATCAGCGACGGCGAGAGCGGCAAGGGGTTCGGGCAGCGTTTTCCATATTCCGTCGTTCTGAGCGCAGCGAGGAATCCTCACCAGTCTCCACAAGTACAGGCGGACTTCTGGTCTTGGGCTGGCCGGGGAGGATGTCTCGCTCCGCTCGACATGACAGTGAATAGTGCGACCCCCTACCCTGTCATCCCGGCCGCAGCCCGCAGGGCGGAGAGCCGGGACCCATAATGCCG
>JBDZUM010000024.1:0-39014 GCA_040255215.1 Rhodospirillaceae bacterium | reverse complement strand
GCGTCTCGGCGCGGCTGGCCAAGACCGCCGTCGCTGGCGTCGGCAACGTGCCGGTGGAGGACGTCGAGGAGATCTGGCACGGGCTTACCCCGCCCTATCGCGAACTCTTCGCCTGGATCGACGGCAGGGCGGAACGGCCGGATGCGCTGGCGGCGCTGGCCTTCCGGCCACTGATGCTGGCCCATCCGCTGGCCGAGGGCGAGCTGGCCAATCTCGATCCGGCGCAATTCGCGGCCGAATGGAAATGGGACGGCATCCGCGTGCAGCTGGCCGCCGACGGCGACACGCGCCGGCTTTATTCGCGCGGCAGCGACGATGCCTCTGGAGCCTTCCCCGACATCGTCGAGCACATGGATTTCTCCGCCGTGCTCGACGGCGAATTATTGGTGGTGCATCCGGAAGCCGACGGTCTGCGCATCGCGCCGTTCAACGAGTTGCAGCAGCGACTGAACCGCAAGACCGTGACGGCCAAGATGCTGCAATCCTTCCCCGCCCATGTCCGGCTCTACGACATATTGTTCGAGGACGGCGAGGATTTGCGCGCCCTGCCCTTCGCAGAGCGGCGGCAGCGCCTGGAGCGCTGGCATGCCCGGAACGGGCGGCCGCGCTTCGATCTGTCGCCGCTGATCGAGTTCGCCTCATGGGACGAGCTGGCGAAGCTGCGGGAAAGTGCGCGCGCCGCCTCGATCGAGGGGCTGATGCTGAAGCGGACCGACAGCCCCTATCTCGCCGGTCGTGTGAAGGGCCACTGGTACAAGTGGAAGCGCGACACGCTGACGGCCGATTGCGTGCTGATGTACGCCCAGCGCGGGCATGGCAAGCGCTCGTCCTTCTATTCCGATTTCACCTTCGGCTGCTGGCGCCCGGTCGATCCCGCCGCCGCCGACAGCGCCAACCGCTCGGCCGACGAAACCGGCCGCGAGCTGGTGCCGGTGGGCAAGGCCTATTCCGGTTACACCGACGAGGAATTGAAGAAGCTCGACAAGTTCGTGCGCGACAACACCATCGACCGCTTCGGCCCGGTGCGCGTGCTGTCGCCCAAGCTGGTGGTCGAGGTCGAATTCGACGCGGTGCAGCTCTCGACCCGGCACAAATCGGGGCTGGCGATGCGATTCCCCAGGTTCCACCGCATCAGGTGGGACAAGCTGGCGGCGGAGGCGGATGAGGTGGAGGTGTTGAGGGGGATGGTGGAGTGACGAATACGAAGCTAATTCTACATTAGCAAACGATAGTCATATGTCCGCTCTCCGTAGCCTTCCATTAATTGACCAATTTTGGCTATTTGTGAGGACGTTTCAATTGTAACTGGCAGCTTCGTATACAGGTCAAAAGTGTTCCAATTCATTTTCGTTAGCCCCAATATTTCAGCGGCCAAGGTTTCGATATCACTAGCTCCGGAATGACGCCTTACAAGGAGTGGGGCGGGAATACGACGCTTACCTTGATAATAGCGCCAATTCGAATTTGTCAAAGCGGGCGCGCTGCCGTGAGTCCAGACCAAAGCTTCATAGTCGGATATGACGACTACAGAACCTCTTGCTACTGGAAAGTTATCAATTCCCAGATTTGCCCCACTCAATTTAGAGCCAACATATCTCAACGCATCATCAACATTTATTTCAATCAGATCTATGTTCTGAACGCCCTGCAAACCTTCTAGTAGTCCGTCGCGTTCGTCCTTCCGGAATTCAACTCTTTTATGAATGACAACTCGTTTCGGGAGCACCCCTCTATTCTCATAGAACAATTGTCTAATAGCTTCACCCGTGCGTCGGGCATCATCCCGTGAGAGAAACGCATTTCTAGAACGCCTGTCGAAAATAGGCTGTTCTATTTTACTAACGCGATACATCAGCCCTTGGCCTTGCTCATTGAAAATATGACTGCAGCCCAAAACGACCCTTTTTCCTTGCGGCCCATGTTTATCGATGCTGATGCCAAAACCGACAAACGCTGTATCTCCCAATTGTCCTTGCAAGACCCAAGGCGTACGGAAGCTTTTTACATACAACGCAAGCGACAACCACCAAGCAACTCTACAAGGTTGTTCGGAGATTAAAGTACTTTCATCTATGAATTGAGTGGCTATGCCGTGACGAGCGCAATATGCCTTAACAAAATCATGAAGATCAACTCGCTCAGTGTCAGATTCAAAGTGACGATACTTAGCCCAACGATTTGGTGTGACTATAGTTATCACGTTCACATTGCTTCGCGCGCGAAGCTCATCAATTGCCGTGATTACAGACCGAATAGCGCCCCTCACGGATCTCAAAGAATTCTCGTCTAAATTTTGATCAATGGGATGGCCCCACTCGGAATCTCCAACCTGCGGCACGACGAGGGGAATGCCGAACGCCACATCAAATCCCGGAAAATCCATCAAGTAATCTCGATCTGCACTATCTGCGGTTACAGGTAGTTTAAGTTTTCTCAAAGCCTCCGAAGCAAGGCTGCTTTCAGGTGAGGGGCAAACAACCCCCAGCCGTATTTCGGTCGCAAGTCCTGATCGCGTTAAGGAATGGTCATAAGGCCTATTCCGCACCAGACCACGGATCGGATGAGTATCAACGCTGGTTCGTTCGTTAGCCCTGCCACCAAACACCGCTAAAGGCTCAGGTAACTTGAGTCCCGTCTGCGTTACATGCTTTGTAAGATCCTTCGGAACTATCCTATCTCCTTTATTGGCTCTTAAACCTGCAACTAGCGGGATTTGAGTTATCTCAAATAGAAAACCATCCTCGCTATCAATCGGAAATTTAACGATAGCGTCTTTCTTGATTAGTCGTTTGCGCCAGAACTCAACCTTGGCATTGAACTTGTCGTTATGTTGATAGCCAAAAATGTTAATCTTAATCGCTTTCTCAATATCAAGAGAGACATCAGTATTCGTGCTGGATCGAACCTTTATTGTTGGTTTTAAAATAACGAATTTTTCGGTTCCGATTGACTTCAACGTGAGCAAAACTCCGTTGTGAATGCGATACTGAGTTCCTCGATGATTTTTGAATTCGTGTTCCGCCGGATCCCAAATCAGTCGTCCATCTCTTTCTAACCCTTCCCTGCTTGCAAGAGCGCTAGTTAGAGCTTCAAGCATGAGATGAGTAACGGCACCATCTTCAAATCTGAAATCTCTTTGATCAATCGGAACGCGCTTAGCCTCTCCTTCTTTCCCATCTCCAAAAACTTTCTCGATGGCAGAAACATCCCCCATTGCGAGAATGGAACCTTTAAAAGGAACAGCAACTAGATCACTCCGACCTTTAGTTTTCTCTCGAATCCATGCCCAAACTTTCCCCGAGGGAAACTTGCTGTAGTTAAAGACGAATGGATCTACGGGACATTTAATTTTGAACGCATTGCTTTTTATGACGGTTCCAAATGGACCAGTGGGGCGAACGAAAGGAGTCCGCGCCGCTACAGAACTGTCGATTGATGAAACTAAAGCAACAGCCTTTTCCCGTGCCTCGTCCTTAAGAATAGCGAGACTTAACCGCCGCATGACGTCGTCAAACGCAACTCCAGGAACAATATACGCGTTTCGACCGGATTGTCGCGCCGCCTCGATCAAATCAATAATTTGGGATGATGGCGGATCGTTGCCATAGGTGCACCAATACAGAGGAGCCCCGTCTCCGACGCGGTAAGCATCAATCAACGATTGCATAATTGATGTATCACGTCCGCTATATCCAATTACGATTAGCGGTGTCTCTTTACAGCGATTGGCAAGGATGCTTCGGAGGCTGGCATCCAAGTTACGCAGTTCATCAGGTGTGTTACGTAGCTGATCGTACCGATAATCACCATGTAGCGCGATTGATTGAAGCTCGCCCTTCTTCGGAACTCTTAAAGCGCGATCAATGGAATCTAGGCCAACTTCAAAATTAACAACTGAAAATGACGCAGCAGCTCGCGTTGTTAAATTGTCAAAGTTTGTTGACCAAGTCGTATTAATAATTCCATTTTCTGCCAGGAGTCCAATCAGCTTGTATCCCGCCGATGGGCGAGCATTCCGAATTATTTTTTCGAAGAACGCCTTTCTACCAGCTTGCAAGGGATAACAACTTTCGGCGTAAAACCCGTACTCTTCCGTCGCATTCTCTGGAGGGTAACGCCCCTGTTTATCAAGCCAGCTCTGGATGCGTCCTCTCACTGAGCCTAGGGAAATTTCTTGGAACTCTGGTTCCAGACCCGGGTGATGAGATAGAAAAATTTCTCGCTTCCAATGCCATATGCAGTCCGCTGCCGACAAAACATTTGAACTAATTGAGGCGCCTGCACCTAGGAAGAGCGCGTGCGGGATCTCACTGTTAACGGATACTGACCGAATGAACGCTTCTAACGGCAATATGTATGTTGGCTCTGATATCATTCTCATCCCAAGAACGTTGGCGCAATCGTCGCCGATCATCTTATGGTTTTAGTCTGAGAACGCAATTCTACCCAAAGGGAAACTTGTCCCCAATCGGCATTAAATAGTCCAAACAATTACAGGAAGGTTGTTTTCTTAACTCAGTAAGACTCCCTACAAAAGGTCGGAGATTATCCAGCCCGCCTGTACCGAAACCGCTCCTTGATCCGCCAGTTCATAAACTGCCCCATCGACTCCGCCTGCAGAAACTCCTCATAGGTCTGCCGCGGCACGTCGAAATACTGGTAAACGTCGCCATCGACGAACTCGACCTCGAGGATCTGCCGTTTCGGGTCATAGCCGACGGAGTTCAGGCAAGAGGAAGCGACGCGGTCGCGGTGCATGGGGTGGGAACGTTTCGCCGGTGGGCGATGTTCCGGCGTGAGTTTGCATTGCGGGCTTGGTCTTTTCTGAGAAAGATCCCCGCTCGGGGGCGGGGATGACGAATTGCATGGGCCCCGCTTTACGACAGGCGAGGACTTTTTCGTTGCTCATCCTTCGACGAGCTCAGGATGAAGATTTTCTTTAAAACCCCACCGCCAGCCGCGTCGCCTCGTCGATGGCGCGCATGGCGTCGAGCTCGACCGCGAGCTTGGCGCCGCCGATCAGGGTGTGGGGAATGCCAGCTCTGGTCAGATCGGCGGCGAAGCCGGTTTCCGATTCCTGGCCGGTGCAGAGCACGATTGTGTCGGCCTCGATCAGGCGGGGCGTGCCGTCGACCAGGATGTGCAGGCCGGCATCGTCGATGCGCTCGTAGGTGGCGCCGGCGATGGTTTCGACGTTGGCGCGCTCCAGCCGCTCGCGCTTGATCCAGTCGGTGGTGATGGAGAGCGTGCGGCCGAGCTTGCCGGGCGTGCGCTGGAGCATGGTGATCCGGCGTTTGGGCGGATGGTCGACGCGGCTCGCGCGGTCGAAACCGCCGCGCAGGTCGGAAGCGATCTTGATGCCGTGCTCTTCGAGGAAGGCTTTGGCATCAGGTTCGCGACGGCCCTCGTCGAGCAAATATTCCGCCGTGTCGAAGCCGATGCCGCCGGCGCCCAGGATGGCGACCCTGGCGCCGGCCTTGCGCGCGCCTGAGAGTATTTCCTCGTAGCCGGCGACTTTCGGATGGTCGATGCCGGCGATCCGCGGCACGCGCGGATGGACGCCGGTGGCGATCACCACCTCGTCGAAGCCCTTGAGTTCGGCGGCGGTCGGGCTGGCGTTGAGCTTCACCGTCACGCCCTCGGCCTTCACTCTGTACGAGAGATAGCGGATCAGTTCGTCGAACTCGCTCTTGTCGGGCACGTTGCGCGCCAGCTGCAGCAGGCCGCCGAGCTGGCCGCTCTTCTCAAAGAGCGTCACCTCGTGGCCGCGGGTGGCGGCCTCGAAGGCGCAGGTCATGCCGGCGGCGCCGGCGCCGACCACGGCGATGCGCTTGCGCGTTGCCGCCTTGCCGGTGGGGAACTCGATCTCGCGCAGGGCGCGCGGGTTGACCAGGCAGGTCGATGGCTTGAGCCGGAAGATCATGTCGAGGCAGGCCTGGTTGCAGGCGATGCAGGTGTTGATGGCTTCCGGCGTGCCGGCCTCGACCTTGGCGGCGAACTCGGCGTCGGCCAGCATCTGGCGCGACAGCGACACCAGATCGCATTTGCCGGACGCGATCAGGTTTTCGGCGACGGCGGGGTCGTTGATGCGGTTGGAGGCGATGACCGGGATTTTCACCTTCGCCTTGATGGCGGCGGTGGCGGCGGCCCAGGCAGCGCGCGGGGCGACGTAGGCGACGGTCGGCACCCGCGCCTCGTGCCAGCCGATGCCGGAATTCAGGCAGTCGACGCCTTCGGCTTCCAGCGCCTGCGCCAGTTCGAGGATCTCGGCCTGGGTCATGCCGCCTTCGACCAGTTCGAGGGCGGAGATGCGGTACATGATCGGGAAGTCGCGGCCCATCGACTTGCGGATGGCGCGGACGATCTCGACGGGCAAGCGCATGCGCCTGCCCCAGTCGCCGCCGAACTCGTCGTCGCGATCGTTGGTGCGCGGCGAGAGGAACTGGTTGATGAAGTATCCTTCCGACCCCATCACCTCGATGCCGACGAAGCCGACCTCGCGGGCGATCTCGGAAGCGCGCACGTAGTCGTCGACGGTGCGCCAGACTTCGGCGGTTTCCAGCCGGCGCGGCTTGCGCCGATTGATGGGCGAGGGAATTTCCGAGGCGCCGACGCAGCCGTCGAACTTGGCGTAGCGGCCGGCATGCAATATCTGGGCGAAGAACGGCACGCCCGTATTGGCGATGGCGCTGCACAATTCGCGCTGGTAGCCGAGATCGGCATCGCGGGTCAGCTTCAGCGAATCGAGCTCCATCAGCCCTTCGTCGTTGGGCGCCAGGCCGCCGGAGATAATCAGGCCGATGCCGGCATTGGCGCGCGCCAGGTAATAGGCGATCTCGCGCTCATGGAACCGGTCGGTCGTCTCCACGCGGGTGTGCATGGAGCCCATCATCATTCGGTTTTTGATGCGGGCGGTGCCGATGTTTATCGGCGACAGGAGATTGGGATAGAGCGCGTAGCCCTTCGGCCTGACGGATTGCGACTGCATGGACGCGCCTCTCCCCTTCCCTGATGGCCGCTCTGCCGGCGGCGATTTTCTAATGAAGGGTAGTTCACCTGCCCGGCCGTTGTCATCCCGGCCGAGCGACCCGCCTAGGACAGCGCGTCCCTGAGCCGCTCGACGACCTGGGGAAGTTCGCCCTCGCGATAGGGCACGGCGGGACGGAAGGACCAGACCGGGCCGGGCCAGGCCGGATCGTCGCGGAAGCGGCCGATGACGTGGATGTGCAGCTGCTGCACGATGTTGCCCAGCGCGCCGACATTGACCTTGTCCGGCCGGCACATCTCGGTCATCGCCCGCGACGCCTTGGCGATTTCGCCGACCAGCAGCGCCAGGTCGAGGGTCGACAGATCGTGCAGCTCCTTGAGGGCGGGACGGCGCGGCACCAGGATAAGCCACGGCCAGGAGCGGTCGTTCATCAGCCGCACATCGGACAGGGGCCATTCGGCGATCGGCACGGTATCGGCCGCCAGCCGCTCGTTAAGCACGAATTCCCCCACGCCGACGCCCCCAACGTCCGTTGCAAGCCTCCACCCTAGCCAAGGGCCGGAACCCTGCCAATATCGATAAGGGCCTATACCCACACGAAATTTCGGGTCGCAATGACGGCCCGGCGGACCTAGATTACAGGCCATGATCGACCCGTTCGGCCGGCATATCTCCTATCTGCGCGTTTCGGTGACGGATCGCTGCGATTTCCGCTGCGTCTACTGCATGGCGGAAGACATGACGTTCCTGCCCAAGGCCGACGTGCTGTCGCTCGAGGAGCTCGACCGGCTGTGCAGCACCTTCGTCCGGCTGGGCGTGCGCAAGCTGCGCCTGACCGGCGGCGAGCCGCTGGTGCGCAAGAACATCATGTCGCTGGTGCGCTCCCTGTCGCGGCACCTGCAAAGCGGCGCCCTCGACGAACTCACCGTCACCACCAATGGCAGCCAGCTCGCCCGGCATGCCGCCGAGCTGGCGGCGTGCGGCGTGAAGCGGATCAACGTCTCGATCGATACGCTGGATCGCGACAAGTTCCGCGCCATCACGCGCTGGGGCGATCTCGACAAGGTCATGGCCGGGCTCGATGCGGCGCAGGCGGCCGGGCTGGCGGTCAAGATCAACGCCGTCGCACTGCGCGGCGTCAACGACGACGAGCTCGATTCGATGATGCAGTGGGCCCATGGCCGCGGCATGGACCTGACCTGGATCGAAGTCATGCCGATGGGCGATATCGGCGAGCAGCGCGTCGATCAGTATTTGCCGCTGTCGCTGGTACGCTCGCGGCTGCAGGCGCACTGGACCCTGCAGGAAAGCGACCATCGCACCGGCGGACCGGCGCGCTATTTCACCGTCAAGGAAACCGGCGGCCGGCTGGGGTTCATCACGCCGCTGACCCATAATTTCTGCGAGAGCTGCAACCGGGTACGGCTGACCTGCACCGGCACGCTGTTCATGTGCCTGGGCCAGGACGATGCGGCCGATCTGCGCGAACCGCTGCGGCGCTCCGAAAGCGACGAGGAGCTGATCGCGGCGATCCATGCCGCCATCGCCCGCAAGCCCAAGGGCCACGATTTCATCATCGATCGCCGCAGCCAGGCGCCTTCCGTCGCCCGCCACATGAGCGTGACGGGCGGCTGACCTGCACGGGCGGCGCTGTAGCGGCGCTGGCCACAGGCGCTATACTGCCGGCTCCCTCCGCTCTCGCCCCGTTCCAATGCCCGCCAAGCGCCCCTCCTCCCGCCGCTCTCCCGCGCCCGCCCGCAACGGGACCAGGCTCGCCTTCGTCGCCGCCCGGACCAAAGAGGCGGAAGCGGCGCTGAAGACGCTGGAAAAGCGGTATGGCAGCGTGTCGCCGGCGCAGGCCGACGTGATCGTGGCGCTGGGCGGCGACGGGTTCATGCTGCGCACGCTGCATCGCTACCAGAACCTGCACAAGCCGATCTACGGCATGAATCGCGGCACGGTCGGCTTCCTGATGAACGAGTACCGCTCGGCCGGCCTGACCAGCCTGCTGAAGCGCGCCCAGGCGATCGAGCTGCACCCGCTGCGCATGGTGGCGACCACGCTCAAGGGGACGAGGCGCGAGGCGCTGGCGATCAACGAGGTGTCGCTGCTGCGCGAGGCGCGGCAGACGGCCAAGATCGCCATCAGCATCGACGGCAAGCTGCGGCTGTCCGAACTGATCTGCGATGGCGTCATGGTGGCGACGCCGGCCGGCTCGACCGCCTACAACCTTTCGGCTTACGGACCCATCCTGCCGCTGGGCTCCAGCCTGGTGGCGCTGACGCCGATCTCCGCCTTCCGTCCGCGGCGCTGGCGCGGCGCGCTGCTGCCGCGCACGGCGACGGTGGAGTTCACGGTGCTCGATCCGCAGAAGCGGCCGGTCAGCGCCGTGGCCGACGATACCGAAGTGCGCGACGTCGTGTCCGTGACCGTCACCGAAGCCAGCGACGTCAAGCTGACCCTGCTGTTCGACCCGGAACACAATCTCGAGGAGCGCATCGTCAAGGAGCAGTTCGCCCCGTGACGAAAGGCAGAAGCGAGAACGATGCCGCCCGGGAAGGCGAGCACATCGAGGAAGACCTGTCCCATGTGCCCCATGCCTATCCGCCGCTCGGACCGACCAATCCCAAATCGCTGATCCTGGCGCTGGCCATCGGCTCGATCGGCGGCACGGCGTTCTTCTTCATCGGCATGCCGCTGCCCTGGATGATGGGCGCCGCCGTGCTGTGCACGGCCGCTTCGCTGTCCGGCGCCCGCATCGGGGTCTGGCCGAAGCTGCGCCAGATCATGCTGGTGGTGCTGGGCGTCATGCTGGGCAGCGGCTTCTCGCCGAGCCTGATCGATTCCCTGCCGCAATGGGTCGGCAGCATCGCCACTCTCATGGCGCTGACTTTCGTCAGCGGTCTTCTCGCCTACCTGTTCTTCCGCTATGTCGGCGGGTTCGATCGTGCCACTGCCTATTTCAGCGGCATTCCCGGCGGCCTGGCGGAGATGATTGCGGTGGGTGGCGACATGGGCGGCGACGATCGCAAGATTTCGCTGGCGCATGCGGTGCGCATCCTAGTGGTGGTGATGACGGTGCCGATCTGGTTCCGCTTCCACGACGGGGTGCAGTCGACGGGCGGCACCGGCGTGCATTTCGCCGATGTCGGGCTGATCGACTATGCGGCGCTGATCGCGTGCGGCGCCATCGGCGCCCCGCTGGCCACGCTGGTCCGGCTGCCGGCCGCCGCCATCCTCGGCCCGATGATCCTGTCGGCGGCGGCGCATTATTTCGGCCTGACGAAAACGCAGCCGCCGGCCGAGATCGTGGCGGCGGCGCAGGTCGTGATCGGCACCGCCATCGGCTGCCGCTTCATCGGCGTCCATATTCGCGAGGTCGGCCGAACCTTGATCATGTCGGTGGGCGGTGGGTTGATTGGCGTCGGCGTTGCGGTGGCGTTCACGCTGATCGCCCTGCACTACATCGATCTGCCGATGCCGGCACTGCTGCTGTCGTTCTCGCCCGGCGGCGTCGCGGAAATGAGCCTGGTGGCGCTGGCGCTGCATGTCGACACCGCCATGGTGGCGGCGCACCACCTGTTCCGCATTTTCTTCGTCGTGCTGGTGGCGCCCGCCGTGTTCCGACTGTGGAAACGCCTTAGCCCTTAGGCGGTATTGATCAGCCCGCCATCGACGACCAGCAGATGGCCGTTGACGTATTTCGACTCGTCGCTGGCCAGGAACAGCGCGCAGTTTGCCACGTCCCAGGCCGTGCCCATCTTGCCGGTCGGGCTGATCTTGTCGCGGATGGCGATCATCTTCTCGTAGTCGCCCTGCGAATAGGAACTGGCGAGCGGCGCGATCATCGGCGTGTTCATCAGCCCGGGCAGGATGGCGTTGCAGCGAATGCCCCTGCTGGCGTACTGCACGGCCACGGCCTGTGTCAGCCCGTTCACGCCGGCCTTGCTGGCGTTGTAGGCGACGTAGGAAATGCCGCGCGGCACGCGGATCGAGGCGATCGACGAGACGTTGATGATCGAACCAGCGCCCTGCTTCTCCATGATCGGCAGCACGTATTTGCAGGTCAGGAAAAAACTCTTCAGGTTGACGTCCAGCACCAGATCCCAGTCGCCTTCGCTCATCTCCACCGGACCGCCGGTGCGGGCGATGCCGACATTGTTGTGCAGCACGTCGATGCGACCCCAGTCGGTGGCGCAGGCTTCCGCCATGCGCTGCACCTCGGCCGCATTAGCGACGTTGCACAGATGCGCATGCGCCTCGCCGCCTTCGCCCTTGATGATCTCGACGGTTTCCTGCGCCGCCTTGACGTTGGCGTCGACGCAGAACACCCGGGCGCCCTCGCGGGCGAAAGTCACGGCCGTGGCCTTGCCGTTGCCCCAGCCCGGCCCCGATGAACCGGCGCCCACCACGATGGCGACCTTGTCCTTGAGGCGATCTCCCATATCCGTTCTCCTCGTTTGCGACGCGTCGATCAAACCAGCTTGCGTAGTTCGGTTTTCAGCACCTTGCCGTAGTTGTTCTTCGGCAGGCTGGCGACGAATTTATAGTCCTTCGGCCGCTTGAAGCGGGCGATGTTGTCGAGGCACAAAGCGTCCAGCTCGGCAGGGCCGACCTGCCTGCCCTCGCCGGCGACGACGAACGCCACGACCTCTTCGCCCCATTCCGGATGCGGCCGCCCGACCACCGACGCTTCGAGAACCGCAGGATGGCGCAGCAGCACCTCCTCGATCTCGCGCGGATAGATGTTGGTGCCGCCGGAAATGATCATGTCCTTGGACCGATCCTTCAGAGTCAGGAATCCGTCGGCGTCGAAACTCCCCATGTCGCCGGTGAAGAGCCAGTCGTCGCGCAAGGCTTTTGCCGTCGATGCGGGATCGTTCCAGTAGCCCGACATCACCGTATCGCCGCGCACCACGATCTCGCCGATCTCGCCCTCGGGCAGGTCCGCTCCCTCGGCATCGGTAATGCGCACCTCGACGCAGGCCTGGGGCCGACCGACCGAGGCCAGCCGCTCCTCCCAGCGCGGATGCGCCTTGTTCATGTGTTCGGCCCGCGACAGCACGGTGATCGTCATGGGCGTTTCGCCCTGGCCGTAGATCTGGGCGAAGATGTCGCCCAGCCGGCTCATGCCCTGCTTGATGTCGGCGACGTACATCGGCCCACCACCGTAGACCACGGTGCGGATGGCGCCGTCCTTCAACTCGGCCGAAGACCGGTGCTCGACCAGGCGCTTCACCATGGTCGGCGCGAGAAACATGCTCATGCCACGCCAGTGGTTGGCCAATGCGACGGTCTCGTCCGGCTCGTAGCGGCCGCTCTCGGGAATGACCTGCACGCCGGCGCGCGCCAGCAGCGGGAAATTATAGAGGCCCGAACCGTGGCTGATCGGCGCGGCATGCAGAATCGGCGCGCCGAAGCCGGGATCGTCCACCTCCATGAAATAGCCCTGCGTCATCTCGATCAGGTTGCGATGCGACAGGCAGGCGCCCTTGGGTCGACCCGTGGTGCCGGAGGTGTAGAACAGCCAGGCCGGATCGGTCGCCAGCCGGTCCTGCAGGGCGATCGGATCGCCCGGGCCGAGCTTGCGATAGTCTTCGGTGCCGACCACGATCACGGCGCGCAGCGCCGGACAGTCGCCGCGCACGCTCTCGATGTCTTCCGCCAGGTCATCGGTGCAGATGCACAGCGCCGCACCTGAGTTCTCGAGGATGTAGGCGAATTCGCGCGGATGAAGCTTGGCGTTCATCGGCACGGCGACCAGCCCGGCATGCCAGATGGCATAGAGCGTCTCGATCGCCTCGACGCAGTTTGTCATCGCCACGGCGACGCGATCGCCCGGCGCCAGCCGATGCCTGTGGCGCAGGCCCGACGCCATCCACGAGACGCGGCGCAGCAGCGAACGGTAGGTGTGATGCACGGACGTGCCGCGGGCCACGGCGGGTGCATCGGGATGGTAGCGCGCAGCGCGCTCCAGCCAGCGGACGATGTTCATTGTTGCCTCCCGTCGCCATTGTGGCGCGGCAGGACGGTCTCAGGCAATCGACTTGCGGGGCGGGGAACTCGTCCTAGCGCCGTTCGCGCAGGCGCTCGTTTTCCAGCGATCGGAGCTGCTCCTGCTGCCGTTCGCGGCGCTCCTGCAGGTCGCGCTGCAGGCGTTCCTGCTCGGCCCGTTCGCGGGCGCGCTGCTCGGCGCGACGCTGACGCTCGGCGGCCGCGTCGGGATCGGTCTGCAGGCGCGGCGCGGGATCCTGCTGCGCCAGCAGGCGCTGGGTGCTGGCGACGAAGGCGGAAACGAAGTTGAGCAGATCGCCGCCGTTGCGCAGATCGAGCTGCGACCCCTGGTCCGGATAACGCCGCTGCCGCCCGCGATCGCGCTCGACGTCCCGGCCGATATCGTCCCAGCGCATGTCACCTTGAGGCTGCGGCTGGGCGTCGGGGTTGATCGGCCCGGTGAGAATGCGAGGCCGGCCGAGCTGATCGCGCGTCACCGTGCGGCCGAACACCGGTCCCTGCGAGGCGGCGCGATTGCGCCGCGCCTGTTCCTCGCGCGCCCGGCGCTCCGCCTCTTCCAGCCGCGCCTGCTCGACGGCCCGCCTTTCGGCTTCCGCCGCCTGTCGACGCCTCGTCTCGGCATCGTCCGCCGCCCGGCGAGCCTGCTCTTCGGCTTCCTTGCGGGCGCGGACGAGTTCGGCCTGGCGCTCGCGTTCCGAACGGGCGGCTTCCGCAGCCCGGCGCTGCTCCTCGGCCTGTCGGGCGCGCTCGGCGGCTTCCAACTCGGCCTGCCGTCGCCGTTCGGCATCCTGTCGCGCCTCGATTTCCTGGGCCAGCGCCGCCGAATGCAAATCGGCAGCGCGCTCCACCTCCTGCCGCGTCTGTTCGCGGAAGGCCAGTTCGCGAGCCTGTTCGATCTCAACCTGTCGATATTCGTAGACGCCGTAGGCCACGCCGGAAGCCGCAACCAGCCCAGCCAGCACGACAGCGAAAGCAAGGCCGCGACGGGCCGGCCGCTCGCGTCGCCCGGTATTGCCGAGGCGATCGGCGGCAAGCGCGGCCAGCGGCGGCGAAACAGCCGCGGCAACGGCAGACCGGCCAAGCAGGGCGTTGCGCCAGTCGGCGACGCATTGCGGGCGTTGGGTTTCATCGAAGGCCAGGGCCCAGTCGATGGCGGCAAGCATGGCGGGCGGATAGCGGCCCTGCCCGACCACCACCGCCTTGGGCAGCGGATCGGTCTTCATGCGCGCCGGCGCTTCGACAGGCGGCCGGCCGGCGACGATCTGATGCAGGACCGCGCCTAAGGCATAGATATCGGTCCAGGGCCCCTGGTTGCCGTCGCTGTAATACTGCTCGTAGGGGGCGTAGCCTGGCGTCACGATGCTGGTGACGGTGCGGCTGCCGCGGCCCAGGGCCGAGCGGGCGGAGCCGAAATCGAGCAGCACCGGCCTGCCGTCCCCCCGCAGCATGATGTTCGACGGCTTGATGTCGCGATGCAGGTAGCCCGCGCGATGCACGGCTTCGAGCCCGTCGAGCAGCGGCTGCGCCAGGGCCAGCAGGCCGGCCGTATCGAAGGTCCGCCCGTTGCGGAAGCTCTGCGCCAGCGTGTCCCCGTCGACGAACTCCATCACCATGTAGGCCGTGCCGTTGGCCTCGAAATAGCGATGCACGCCGACGACATTCGGGTGATGGAAGCGTGCGAGAATCCGCGCCTCGTCGAGGAAACGCTCCAGCCCCCAGTGAAAAGGATCGGAATCGGCCGAGGACTTCGCCGCCACCTCGATGCCGCCATCGCGCACGGCGAACTCGCCGGGCAGGTACTCCTTGATGGCGACGGTCTTGCCCAGACCGGCATCGTAGGCGCTGTAGGTGATGCCGAATCCACCATGACCGAGCACCCCGGTAATGCGGTACTCGTGCAGGCCGTATCCGACGGGCAGCGCTGCCCTGTGCTCGATGCGGCTGGTCATGCGGATTGTTCTACTCCTCGCGCGGCCGGCTTAGGTGAACAGGGAATTCCCCCTTTCAGGTATTACGCACGACCGGCCCCGCCATCCCCGCGCGTGGGGGCGAATCTGGGCGGAAAATAGGGCCGAAAAGTGACCTATTTTGCGGCGGCCGGCTGCGGGGCCGCCGTGGCGCGTCGGCGGCGAAGCTGCACAAGCGTTACCAGCCCAAGCAGCGCCAGCGCCGGCAGGAACAGGATCTGCCGCGGCAGCCGGTCCGACGGCACTTCGACGGCAGTCACTTCGTAATCGAGGTCGAGCCCGAGCTTGGCGGCCTCGCTGCGGAACTGCACGTCGAACACGACGATCTTGCCCTCCTCCTCTTCCAGGGTGACGCCAAGCTGCTTCAGCCGCAATTCGGCCGTCCCCGGCGCGCCGATACGCAGCTTGACGACCTTCTCGACTTCGTCGCCGCGCAACGTCTCGCCCTTGACCCGCAAGCGGACGAACTCTCCCGGCTTGGCCTGCTCGACGATCCGGAACACTTCCTTGCCCGGCAGCGCCTCGAAAGGCGGCTGGATCATGTCCATCCAGAATCCCGGCCTGAACAGCGTGAAGGCGACCAGCAGCAGGACGGCGGACTCCCACAGCCGGCTCCTGACGATGAACCATTGCTGGGTGGCGGCGACGAACACCAGCATGGCGATCAGCGCCGCGCCGATGACGATCGCGCCGTGCGCGAAATTCTCAAGACCGATGAGAATGAGCTCATTGTTGAAGATGAAGATGAACGGCAGCAGGCAGGTGCGGATGTTGTAGGTGAAAGCCTGCACGCCGGTGCGCACCGGATCGGCGCCCGAAATGGCGGCAGCGGCGTAGGATGCGAGGCCGACCGGCGGCGTCACGTCCGCCATCAGGCCGAAATAGAAGACGAAGAGATGGACCGCGATCAGCGGCACGGCGAGATCGTTCTGCGACGCCAGCTCGACGATGACCGGAGCCATCAAGGTTGCGACGATGACGTAGCTGGCCGTCGTCGGCATGCCCATGCCGAGCACGATGCAGATCACCGCCGTCAGCAGCAGCATCAGGATGATGTTGCCGGCCGACAGGAAATCTACCAGCTCGGTGAGGATCAGACCGACGCCCGTCAGCGTGACGGTGCCGACGATGATGCCGGCGGCGGCGGTCGCAATGCCGACGCCCACCATGTTGCGCGCGCCGGCGACCAGCCCCTGCACCAGATCGATCATGCCGACGGTGATTTGCGCGCCGATGGCCTGGCCGCGGAACAACGCCGTCAGCGGCCTTTGGGTCAGGACAATGAAGACCAGGAACGTCGTCGCCCAGAACGCCGACAGCGAGGGCGACAGCATTTCGATCATCAGGCACCAGATCAGCAGGAACACCGGCAGCAGATAGTGCAGGCCGGTACGGGCCACCAGACCGAACTCGGGCAGCACAAGACGCGGTGCGCTGGGATCGTCCATCTCCAGATCGTCGTAGCGGGCGCGATAGAAGATCAGCCCGACATAGGCGGCGACCAGAAGCGCCAGCAGGATAGGCAATGCCAGATCGCCGAATACGTCGCGCGTCCAGCCGACGCCGAAATAGACGATGCCGCTCAGCGCCACGAAACCGCACAACGTCATCATGAAGCGCAGCCCCGCCATCGCGCGCGACGTGCGCCTGATCTTCTCCAGCCCTTCGAGGCCGGTGCGCAGCGCCTCGATATGCACGAGATAGAACAGCGATACGTAGACGATGATCGCCGGCACGAAGGCGTGCTTGACGACCTGCGTGTAGGAAATGCCGACATACTCGGCGATCAGGAAGGCCGCCGCGCCCATCACCGGCGGCATGATCTGGCCGTTGACGCTCGACGACGTCTCGATGGCGCCCGCCTTGACCGCCGAATAGCCGACGCGCTTCATCAGCGGGATGGTGAAGGTGCCGGTCGTGACCACGTTGGCGATCGACGAGCCGGAGATGACGCCGGTCAGGCCGGAGGCGACGACCGCCGCCTTGGCCGGCCCGCCGCGCAGATGCCCAAGCCCGGCGAAGGCGAGCTGGATGAAGTAGTTGCCGGCACCCGCCCGATCGAGCAGCGAGCCGAACAGCACGAAGAGAAAGACCAGACTGGTCGACACGCCCAGCGCCACGCCGAAAACGCCTTCCGTCGTCAGCCAGAGCTGCGACATGGCGCGGCTGATCGAGGCGCCCTTGTGCGACACCATTTCGGGCAAATACGGACCGGCGAAGATATAGAGAACGAACACGATGCCGATGGCGCTCAGCGCCGGACCCAGGGCACGGCGTCCGGCCTCGAACAGCAGCACGAGCCCAGCCACCGAGACCACCAGATCGAACGTGGTCGGCAGGCCCGGACGATTGGCCAGTTCGCGATAGAACAGGAACAGGTAGCCGCCGCAGAAAGCGCCGACTAGCGCGAAAGCCCAATCGAGCAGCGGAATGCGATCGCGCGGCGAGCGTTTGAAGGCGGGATAGGCGGTAAAGGTCAGAAACAGCGCGAAGGCCAGATGAATGGAGCGCGCTTCGGTGTCGTTGAGGATGAAAATGCCGAACAGGAACGGCAGCGGCGAGGCGTACCAGAGCTGAAACAGCGACCACAACAGCGGCACGGCGAACAGCAGCATGGCCGGAATGCCGCCCGGCTTGCGACCGCCGGTGTCGGATTCGGCGACGAGAGCCTCGAGATCGACCTTGGCGGCCGCCGTGTCCTGGGCCATGCGTTCCCCTCCCGCTTGCTCTCGCTCCCCACCATCACCTGACGGAAACGGCCGGAGGCATTACCCCCCGGCCGCTCGCTATTGCTGGACTACATCCAGCCCTTTTCCTTGTAGTACTTGGCGGCACCCGGATGGAGCGGCGCCGAAATGCCGTTCTTCACCATGTCCTTGGGCTCGAGCGCGGCGAAGGCCGGGTGCAGCTTCTTGAACTCCTCGAAGTTCTCGAACACCGCCTTGACCAGCTGATAGACCGTCTCTTCGGGGACCTTGGCCGAAGTCACCATCGTCGCCAGCACGCCATAGGTCGGCGTCGGGTTCGGATTGCCGGCATAGAGGCCGCCCGGGATGTTGACCTTGGCGTAATACGGCCGATCCTTGACCAGCTTGTCCACGGCAGCACCGGTCAGCGGCACGAGCTGGGCGCCGCAGGCGGTGATCGGGTCCTGGATGTTCGCCGAGGGATGGCCGACGGCGTAGAAGAACGCGTCGATCTTGTTGTCGCACAGCGCCGGGCCGTGCTCGTCGGCCTTCAGCTCGGAGGCCAGCGAGAAGTCGCTGAGCTTCCAGCCCATGGCATCGAGCAGTTCGTCCATCGAGGCGCGCGTGCCGGAGCCGGGATTGCCGACATTCATGCGCTTGCCCTTGAGGTCCTCGAACTTCTTGACGCCGGCTTCCTTGCGGGCGACGACGGTGAAGGGCTCGGGATGCACCGAGAACACCGCGCGCAGGTCGGAGAAGGCGCCGTCCTTGAACTGGGCCACGCCCTTGGTGGCGTTGTACTGCACGTCCGACTGGGCCATGCCGAAATCGAGCTCGCCGGCCTTGATGGTGTTGACGTTGAACACCGAGCCGCCGGTCGATTCGACCGAGCAGCGAATGCCGTGCGCCTTGCGATCCTTGTTCATCAGCCGGCAGATCGCGCCGCCGACGGCGTAGTACACGCCGGTGACGCCGCCAGTGCCGATGGTGATGAATTTCTGCTGCGCGAAGCCGGGCGCCGGCAGCGCGACCGCGGCGGCAAGCAGGCCGCCAAAGGCCAGACCGATTCTCAGATTCATTGCAAACCTCCCTCTGCAGAGTGTGGCGCTGGAACCGCGACAGGCGGCCGCGTCCGCTTCCCGACTCATAGCCGAAAAAACCCGCAGGCCGAAATGCAGAACCAGCCGCGGACCATAACATTGCGTTATGGCGACGCCAGCCGCAATGACGTTGCGCGAACCTTGGGTACTGGTCAGGGAAGCGAGGCTGCGATGGATTTTTCACTGCGCGTGAGGGCGGCAGCGAAGTCGCGATGCAGCATCGACTGCGCCCCAAAGCGCGGCCGCACCAGGTGCACCTTGAACGGCACGGACTGGGCCAGCGGCCGCACCGAAACCGTCGCCGGATCGCGCGCCGCCGCCGTGTACTGATCCACGATCGCCGAACCGAGGCCGCGCGCCACCAGCGCCAGAGCGACCTGGTTGGTCTTCACTTCCACAACCGGATCGAGCCCGCCGCCGCCCAGAGCAATGGTGGCCGAAAAGGCGAGACCGAGCGGATCGTCGCTGCGCAGACCGATGAACTTGCCGCGGGCGAAGCGCTGCAGCCTGACGGCGGAATTCTGGCTGCGCGACTGGGTGGCGGGAAATATTCCGTAGAACCGGCCTTCGGCCAGCACGGTCAGCTCCAGCGCCGGATGCGGAGCGACGTCGAAACCGAGCCCGAGATCGACTTCCTGGGTCAGCAACGCGCGCAGCAGATCGCCGTATTGCCGCGTCTCCACCTCGAAACGCGCCGCAGGATGCTTCTCCATGAACCGCGCCACGGCATCGGGAACCAGTTGCAGACAGAGCGCCGGCGCCGCAGCGATGCGGATCTGTCCGTTATCGGTGGCGGAAAGATTGCGCGCCAGGCGACGGAAGTTCTCCAGTCCGCCGATCAGCTTTTCGCTCTCGGCATGCAGGAGCTGGCCTTCGCGCGTCGGCACCAGCCGGCCCTTTACGCGATCGAACAGGCGATAGCCGAGCTGGTCCTCGGCGCGCAAGAGCAGGCGCGTCGCCGCGGGTTGCGAGACATTGAGCAGACGAGCGGCGGCGGTGATCGAGCCGCTCAGCATGATGGCGTGGAAGACCTCGAGATGGCGCAACTGCATGGCGCAAGCCTACCGGCTCGGCGTCGCAAATGCACCCTCGGGCCATAACGTCAGGTTATCCCCTGCCCGCGCATCGGCAGTGGCGCGACGGGAGCCGGCCGCTAGTCTGGCGGCAAGAGGACAGGCCATGCACGTAGCAGTCATCGGCGCCGGCGTCGTCGGCATGACGACCGCCTGGGCGCTGGCCCGCGATGGGCATCGCGTCACAGTAATCGATGCCGCCAGCGAACCGGCGGCCGGCGCCAGTCACGGCAACGGCGCCCAGCTCAGCTATTCCTATGTCGCGCCGCTCGCCGGTCCGTCGATCTGGCGCGACCTGCCGCATCTGCTGTTCAGCGCCGACGCGCCAGTGCGCTTCCGCCCGACGCTCGATTGGCATCAATACCGCTGGGGCATCAGGTTTCTGGCCGCCTGCAACGCCACCGCCGCGCGGCGCACCACCCAGGCTCTGCTGCGCCTGGCATTCCTCAGCCGCGACACGGTGCGCGCTGCCGACGATGTCGGCGCCCTCGACTTCGACTGGCGCGAGTCGGGTAAGCTGGTCGTCTATTCGACGGCCGAAAGCTTCGCGGCAGCCAGATCCCAGGTCGACCTGCAGGCCGGTCTGGGCTGCCATCAGGAAGTGTTCGACATCGCCGCCTGCATCGCGCATGAACCGGCGTTGCAGAACATCGCCAACCGTATCGTCGGCGGCATCTTCACGGCCGACGATGCGGCAGCCGATCCGGTCAAGCTGTGCCGCGGCCTTCAGCGTTTGCTGTCGCAAGGCAACGCGGCCGTCGATTTCCGCTTCGGCACCCGGGTCGAGAAGCTGCGCCGCGATGGCAACAGGCTGACGGCCCTCGAAACCGCCGCCGGCCCCATCGAGGCGGATGCCTTCGTGCTGGCAGGCGGTTACGAAAGCCGCGCTTTGGCCGGCCAGGTCGGCGTCGATCTGCCGATCTACCCCATCAAGGGCTACAGCCTGACCGTGGATGTCGCGGACGCAACGGCAGCGCCGGCCGCCAGCATCACCGACTACGCCAACAAGATCGTTTACGCCCGGCTCGGCTCCCAGATGCGGATCGCCGGCATGGCGGACATCGTCGGCACCAGCCGTGTCCTGTCTTCCGACCGGATACGGCAGCTTTCGCGCCAAGCCAGGGAAACCTTCCCCGGCGCCGCCGACTGGTCTGGCGAACTGCGGCCATGGACAGGCATGCGCCCGGCGACACCTAGCGGCCGGCCGATACTGGGCGCAAGCGGCATCGACAACCTGCATCTGAATGTCGGCCACGGCGCGCTGGGTTTCACCCTCGCCTTCGGTTCGGCCATGGCGCTTGCCGCCCATATAGGCGGCAAGCGTGCGCCGGTCCCGATGGACGATTTCTCGCTGGGGCGGTCGTGAACCCGACAGCAGCCTTCTCAGACGCCGGCAAGTCCTGCGTCGACGGCGCGGCTCAGCTTGTCGACCAGTTCGTCGAGTTGCGCCTCGTCGAGAATGAAGGGCGGCGCCAGCAGAACATGATCGCCGCGAACGCCGTCGATGGTGCCACCCATCGGGTAGCACATCAGCCCCTCGCCCATCGCCAGCGCCTTGATGCGCGCATTGAGCTTCAGCCCCGGATCGAACGGCTCCTTGGTCAGCCGGTCGCGCACAAGCTCGATCGACCAGAACAGGCCGCGGCCGCGAATGTCGCCGACGTGAGCGTGATTGCCGAAACGCGCCCGCAGACGCTCCTCGAGCCCTTTGCCGAGCGACTTCACGCGTTCGAGCAGCTTGCGTTCGCGGATCGCATTCTGCACCGCCAGCGCCCCGGCACAGGCCGCGGCATGTCCGAGATAGGTGTGGCCGTGCTGGAAAAAGCCGGAACCCGCCACCACGGCGTCGTAGATCTTCGCGCTGGTCAGCATGGCGCCGATCGGCTGGTAGCCCGCGCCGAGCCCCTTGGCGATGCAGACGATGTCGGGAACGACGCCTTCCTGTTCGCAGGCATAGAGCGTGCCGGTGCGGCCCATGCCGCACATGACCTCATCGAGAATCAGCAGCACGCCGTGGCGGTCGCAGATTTCGCGAATGCGCCGGAAATAGCCTGGCGCCGCGGTAACCGACCCCAGCGTGGCGCCGACCACCGGCTCGGCGATGAAGGCGATGACCTTGTCGGCGCCCAGCCGCAGGATCTCCGCCTCCAGCTCGTCGGCCATGCGCCTGCCATAGGCTTCCACCGCCTCGCCCTCGCGCTGGCCGCGATAGGCGTAGCACGGCGCGATGTGGCTGACTTCGATCAGCAGCGGCGCGAACTGCGCCCGTCGCCATTCGTTGCCACCGACGGCGAGCGCCCCCAGCGTGTTGCCATGGTAGCTCTGCCGACGGGCGATGATATGGCGCCGTTCCTTCTGGCCGGTCTCGACGAAATACTGGCGCGCCAGCTTGAGAGCCGCCTCGATCGCTTCCGATCCGCCGGAGAGGAAATAGACCTTGTCCATGCCGGCAGGGGCGTCGGCGATGAGCCGGTCGGCCAGCGCCTCCATCGGTTCGTTGGTGAAGAAGGAGGTATGGGCGAAAGGCAGCTTCTCGAGCTGTTCCCTGATCGCGTCGGTCACGGTCCGGTCGGAATGGCCAAGGCAGGACACTGCCGCGCCGCCGGAGGCGTCGAGATAGCGCTTGCCGGCATTGTCGATGATGTAGGGACCGTCGCCGGCAACGGCCAGCGGATAGCTCTGGCGCGGGTTGCGGTGGAAAACATGGGTGCTGCTCATGGCGCGATGTTCGCGCAGCGGCGGCGGCGAAACAAGACGTCCGGCGGTCGCAGCGATACGCCGGACGCAAGGCGGCGACGGCTCGCACAGCATGGCTGGCGCGGCCGTCACCGTGATAGCGTGGCACGCCGATTGCAGTGCATCGCGTGCGGAAATCTCGGCCAGGGAGAATGGCGTTGAGCGTCGAAGAAGCGGATTTTCTCGTAGCGGGCGCGGGCATTGCCGGCGCTTCCGTCGGCTACTGGCTGGCCCGCAACGCCAAAGTCATAGTGCTCGAACGCGAGTCGCAGCCCGGTTACCACAGTACGGGGCGGTCTGCGGCCCTGTTCAGCGAAACCTACGGCAACTTCGCGATTCGCGCCCTGACCGTGGCGAGCGGCGATTTCTTCGAATCGCCGCCGGACGGCTTCTCCGATCATCGGCTGGTCAGCCCGCGCGGCGCGCTGATCTTCGGCAACGAGACGCAATTGCCCAAACTTGACCGCATGTATGCCGAATGGATCAAGTTGGTCGACACGGTCCAGCGCCTCGATAAGGACGGCACGCTGAAACTCTGCCCGTTGCTCAATCCGGACCTCGTCGCCGGTTCCGTCTACGAACCGGACGCGATGGATATCGACGTGCACGCGACGCATCAGGGCTTTCTGCGCGCCCTGCGCCGCCATGGCGGGCGGGTCGTCGCCAATGCCGAGATCCAGGCCGCTGCCCATAGCGGTGGCCGCTGGCAGGTGACGACGCCGGCGGGAGAGTTCGCCGCGCCTGTGCTGATCAACGCAGCCGGCGCCTGGTGCGACGCGCTGGCCGGCCTTGCCGGCGCCAAACCGGTTGGGCTGGTGCCGAAACGACGCACGGCCTTCACCTTCAACGGGCCGCCCGATCTCGACTACGCCCATCTGCCGATGGTGCTCGACGCGGACGAGCAGTTCTATTTCAAGCCGGAAGTCGGCCAGTTCCTGGCATCGCCGGCGGACGAGACGCCGGTCGAACCCTGTGACGTGCAGCCCGAAGAGCTGGATATTGCCGAGGCCGCAGCACAGATCGAGGAATTCACCAGCCTGCGGATCAAACGGATCAACAACAAATGGGCCGGATTGCGCAGCTTCGTGGCCGACCGTTCGCCGGTCGTCGGCTTCGATGATTCGCTCGGCGGTTTCTTCTGGCTGGCGGGCCAGGGCGGATACGGCATCCAGACCTCGCCGGCCATGGGCGAAGTCGCCGCCGCACTGGCAATGGGACAGTCCATACCCGAGCGCATCGGCCGTCTCGGCGTTACCGCCGAGTTTCTGGCGCCAGCCCGACTGCGCGGCTGACGGACGTCAGGAGCTTGGCGTGCAGGCCAGTTCGCCGCTGGTCGTGCGGCCGAACTCATTCATCAGCGGGACCACCATGGCAGCGGCCAAAGCATCGGCGGTCAGCCCGGTGCATCGGCCCTCCGCCTGCCAATAGATGCGGCCGGTGGACTGATGATAGAGGGTCAGCGAGAGGGTCACGCTGGCCGGGGGCGCTACGGCGTTCCACAGGGCAAGGCGCGGGGCCGGATTGGAGTATTGCGGTATCGCGGGCGCGGCCGGTGGCGTCGCGCCCGAGCGCAGCTCGATGCGAACGACATAAGGACTGTAGGGCTGGGGCTGAAACCCGCGCTGGTGCAGCATCAGGTCGACCGTCTCCTTCAGCCTTGCTTCGGGAGGGGCCGCGCCCAGCACTTCGCCGCGCATCCACGCCGTCTGCGGCAAGGTGACGTTGGGATAGAGCTGCGTCTCTATGCGATTGGCGCTCTGCGCCGCCACCTGGCCTGCCGATCCCGGAAACAGAGCCACGAGCAAGGCCAGCGATAGAAGGCGCTCCGTCTTTCGCGCCATGGCAGTCCCCCCAATCCACTGCTCGACCCCAGCGAGCAATAATGTACCACTCGCAGTATCTATTCCAACCCGATGATATTCAAGTGATTTTTGGATTCCTGCACAGACCGGTCGCCGTTCTTTCGAAAAACGTCGGTTACGATCAGGTGGCTCTGGTGCCCGCTGCCGGACTCGAACCGGCACAGCTCTCGCGAGCCCAGGGATTTTAAGTCCCTTGTGTCTACCAATTCCACCAAGCGGGCATGCTGAGGGCGGGGCCGCAGATTGCCGGCTCGCGTGCCGCTCGGCAAATCCGGAAACGAAGCGAACACCCGGCGCCGATGCCGCAGTGCAACAACGCCCTCATCGACAAGCGTCGCCAGAGACTGGAGGGCGCGATCGAGGTCAGCTCAGTAACATCGCCGTGATAGTCCTGACCTGCATCGGCGTGGGGACCGTAAGTCGATAGGGGCAGCAAGTAGTCGTACACCATCGGCTCACAAAGCTTTGACTTCTGCGCGACTGTTGGTGGCGGGCATGCTGCTTCTCGTAGGGAGACAGTTCGTCTCTCTCAATCGCCCAACCGAGGGAGCTTCACTATGAACGTCAAGAAGACCGGCATCGTTCTCGCCACTGCCGCCGCTGCCATGTTCGCTGCCGGCACCGTCGCCAGCGTTTCGTACGCTGCCGGCGTCAAGTGCATGGGCGCCAACGCCTGCAAGGGCCAGAGCGCATGCAAGACTTCGTCCAGCGCCTGCAAGGGCCAGAACGCCTGCAAGGGCAAGGGCTTCACCGAAGCCAAGGACGCGGCTGCCTGCACCGCCGCCGGCGGCAAGGCCGGCTGATAAGGCTTCGACGGCGGTCGCGGCGCAATCCGCCGACACCGTCGGACTTGGCATTCCGGGCGCCACCGCTCACGCGGCGGCGCCCGGTCGCTTTTCAGCCTTGCGAGACCAACGCGTTGAGTGAACAGTTGCCGTCATGAGCGACACGAAGCAGATGCAGTTCGGCCTTGGGTTGCGGCCGCAGCACTACGAGGAAATTCTCGAAGGCAAACCGCGCGTCGACTGGTTCGAGGGCATCTCCGAGAACTACATGGTGCCGGGCGGCAAACCGCTGCATTACCTCGACCGCATCCGCGCCGACTACCCGATGGTGCTGCACGGGGTGTCGCTGTCGATCGGCTCGACCGCACCGCTCGACATGGACTATCTGCGCGATCTGAAAGCGCTGGCCGATCGCGTGCAGCCGATGTGGATGTCGGACCATCTGTGCTGGACCGGCGCACATGGGCGCAACATGCACGATCTGCTTCCCCTGCCCTACACCGAGGAAGCGCTGGCGCATGTCGGCGAACGGGTGGCGCGGGTCCAGGACCTGCTCGGGCGCCGCATCCTGCTCGAGAACGTTTCCAGCTACGTCGATTTCACGGAATCGTCGATGTCGGAATGGGAGTTCATTGCCGAACTGTCGCGTCGCACCGAGTGCGACGTGCTGCTCGACGTCAACAACATCTACGTCAGCGCCTTCAACCACGGCTTCTCGGCGGCCGATTTCATCGCCGGCATTCCGCTCGACCGGGTCCGGCAGATCCATCTCGCGGGCCATACCAACAAGGGCACGCACATCATCGACACGCACGACGAGCCGGTCGTCGACCCGGTGTGGCAGCTCTATGGCGAAGCCATCGAGCGGTTCGGAGCCGTGCCGACGATGATCGAGCGCGACGACAATATCCCCGCCTACGAGGAGCTTCTCGCCGAACTCGACACCGCCCGTCGGGTGGCAGGCGCTGCGCTGGCTCGACGCAAGGCGAAAGCGGCGTGAGCGAACTCCTCGATCTGCAGTCGACGTTCCAGGCCTGGATACAGGCCGGCGATCCCGGCGTGCGCGCCCGCGTCAAGGACAGCGCCCGCACCGACCGCGACACGCTGCTGGGCGTCTATCGCGACGCCTACGTGCTGCGCCTGCACGAATGCCTCGGCGTCGACTTCAAGGCGGTGCAGGTCATGCTGGGCGAGGACGCCTTCTTCGCCGCAGCACGCGACTACGTCGCCGCCCATCCCTCGACGCATCCCAACGTGCGCTGGTTCGGCCGGCGCTTCCCGGAATTCCTGCGCGACTATGCCCCCACCGCCGGACGGCCCGCGCTGGCGGAGATGGCGGCATTCGAATGGGCGCTGGGCGCGGCGACCGATGCGGCCAATGACGAGGCGCTGATTGCCGAGGAGCTGGCGACGCTGGATGGCGAGCAGTGGGCCGCCCTCGTGCTGCGCAAACGCGCTTCGGTTCAGCGCCTGGAGCTGCACTGGCAGGTGCCGCAGGCCTGGCTCAAGCATGACGAAGCCGCGCCGGGTGCCCTCGAGGCCGAGCGCGAGGAAACTCCGGTCCAGTGGCTGGTGTGGCGCGACGGGCTCGACGCCGCCTTCCGGTCGCTGTCGGAGGACGAAGCCTGGGCCTTCGACGCCGCGATGGCTGGCGCGACCTTCGCCGAACTGTGCGAGGGCCTGTGCCGTTTCTTCGCGCCCGACGAGGCAGCCACGCGCGGCGCCGGCCTGTTGCGGCTGTGGATCGACCACAAACTGCTGCGGGCGGAAACCGACGCCGCCTGAGGCCGCGATGCGCCAGCGACTGATCGAGCGCATGAGCTGGGACGAGGTTGCCGACGCACTGACGTCGAAGCGGCTCGTGATCGTGCCCGTCGGCGCCTTCGCCAAGGAACACGGCCGGCATCTGCCGATGAACACGGATGCCCTGACGGCTGCGGTACTGTCGGCCGCCGCGGCCGATCGGCTCGACGCCATCGTCGCGCCCGTGGTCGGGTTCGGGTTCTATCCCGCGTTCACGCGCTACGCTGGCAGCCAGTCTTTGTCGGAGGACACTTTCGCAGCATTGCTCGGCGACATCCTGCGCGGCCTTGCGGACCAAGGCGCGAAACGCCTGCTGCTGGTGAACACCGGCGTATCGACAAGACGGGTCGTCGATCAGGCGGCTTTCGGCATCGGCCGCGATACAGGCGCGCGGATCGTGGCAGTCCACACCGCGCTAATCGACGTCGATATCGAATGGAGCCAGCGGCAGGGCGGCCATGCCGACGAGCGGGAAACCAGCCTGATGCTCGCCATTGCCGCCGACGTCGTGGGCATGGATCGCGCCGAAGATGCCGAGACCGACCCAAGCGAAGCGGGCAAGTTTCCGCTCAGCCCCTGGCCCGATCCGCAAGCGCATTACTCGCCGAGCGGGGTCACAGGCAACCCGGTGCTGGCGACGGCGGAAAAAGGCCGGGCTTACATGGAAGCGCTAGTCGCCGAGATCGTCGCGACCGGCAGGCGATTGGCCTAGGTGCGGCCCATTGGCACCGGCGGACCGCGACGCGCCGGCACCCCGCGCACGATCAGTTGCCGGATGGCCGCCAGCGGCGCCTTGTCGTCGTAGACGATCGTGCCGGCACGCAGTTCGACGCCAAGGTCGCGCCACAGCCTGTCGAGATCGAACGGCGAGGAATCGTCGACGAAGCGCTGGGCCAGCCCGGCCATCACCGGCTTTCCCACCGCCTGATCGCAGGCGTTCAGCATTTCCTGCACCGACCAGCGTTCGACCGCGTTGCCGCCGCCGGCCAGAATGCCGCGCAGGCAGTCCTCGAGGCCCAGGCGCAGGCCGGTGGCGCGACGGATCTCGATGTCGGCCAGCAGCAGAAACAACGCTCCGCCCCAGTAGGGCGAGCCGCCGCTGCGCAGGCCGGTAACCGTCAGCGCATCGTGGCCGCGATCCATGTTGAGAATCCACTCGCGCCACACTTCGGCCTCGGTCTTCCAGCCGGCGCGATGGCGGATGACGGGTTCGAACAGGGTCGCCATGCCTTCCATCAGCCAGGTGCCGCGCCCGTACACGAACGGGCTGGCGGTATGGATCATCTCGTGGATCAGCACCCATTCGCCGTACAGTTCGCGCGCCGTGGCCGACCGCCCGAGCATGATCACCATCGAGATGCCGCCGCCGGGAACGACGCGGCCATAGGGCACACCCGCCCCGACGGTCGGCACGACGACCACCAGCGAATGCGTCACCGAGTAGCCATCGAAAAAATTCGCGACGGCGACGGCGCTCTGGCGGACCCAGTCGGCGATCTGCTGCCGCGTCGCATTGAGTTCGCCATCGACGAACACCAGGTCGATGGAAGCCGGCGTCGGCGGCGCCGAACCGGCGCCGGCGGCCGGCGCGAGCGATCCGGGCGGCGCGACCGGCACGCTGGTGATGCCGAAGTCGCCGAAAACCGTATAACCGGCAAAACGCACCGGCACATCCCCCAGCCGCCAGCGACCGCCGCTGAATTGCAGCCCGGTGGCGAACCGCGCGCCAGGCTTCTGCGCCACCTTGATCGCCAGCGGCAGCGCCAGCCCTCCCGATAGTGGCTGCATCAGCCAGCCTTCCAGCAGCACGAGCCTGCTGTCGCCGCGGCGAACGCCGCTCGAGACCCGCCCGGTTCCCTCGAGATAGGCATCGAGATCGAAGCGGTAGCTCAGTCGGGCGATGCCGTCGTCGGCCGCGACGGTCCAGTCGCGAAACGCGGCCTCGATCGTCTTCCCGTCGCCGTCCTTAACGTCGGAGACATGCCTCGCCATGCTGCCATCGCCGGCCCGCAGCGTCAGCGGCGTCGTCACGGCGCAGGAAACAGACACGTCGAGCGCCATTCCCGAAGCCAGGACGGGCGTCACGTCGATGTGGCACGTGTTGGCGTCCGGCCGCTCGTCAGCCTGCTGCGGCTGCGCCGTTGCGGAAGGACTAGCCATGAGGACCGGCGCCGCGGCAATAATGACGGCAGCCAGCCCGACGCGGCGAATTCGGAAAGGTCCCTTTTGTCCGTCCATCGGACCATCATAGCCGGTTTCCCGACAACGGATGGCAAATCGCGCCGGGGCGGCCTCACATTGCCGTGCGCTCGATGATCCTTATCCGTTTTCTCAACGCCATGACCGCCCGCGCGACGCTGGTGCTGCCCTGCAGCGTCGCCATCGGATTGCTGCTGCCCGACCTTGCCAACCTGTTCCGCCCGCTGGTTACCCCTCTGGTCTGGGGACTTCTGACGATCGCCATGATCCGTACCGACTGGCCAGGCCTCAGGCGGCTGGCCAGCCGCAAACTCTATGTCCTTGTCGCGCTGGCTTTTCTCATGATGGGCCTTGCTCTGTTGATCGCTCCGTCAGTTCGGTGGCTTGGCCTGCCCGCCGGGCTGGCGCTGTCGGTTTCCATCATGTGCCTGTGCCCGCCGATTACCTCTGCTCCAGCCCTGGCGCCTATTCTCGGCCTCAACCAGCCGCTCAGCCTGGTGGCAGCGGTCGCGGGCCTGCTGCTGGCCCCCCTCACGCTGCCGCCGCTGGCTCTGCATCTGCTGGGACTGGATCTGGATGTCGGCGTGCTCGATCTAATGCTGCGCCTTGGTACCCTGGTCGGTTCGGCCCTGGCGGCGGCTATTCTCGCCCGACGCCTGCTCGGCGCCCGGCTGGCGGAGGTGGCGCGGCCGCTGGACGGTGTCGGCATGCTGCTGCTCGTCGTTTTCGCCATTGCGATCTTCGACGGCGTTACCGCGCAGCTGCTGGCCGATCCGCTGCGCGTACTCGCATATGTCGGGGCCGCCTTCGCCGCTCACGCGGTCTACCAGGCGATTGCCGTTGCCGCTTTCGCCTGGACCGGCCGCCGGGACGCGCTGACCATGGGCTTCCTCGCCGGCACGCGCAACATGGGCCTGCTGCTGGCCGTGCTGCCGGCCGGCGCCGATCCCGGCCTGCTGCTGTTCATCGCCACGGTGCAGTTCCCGATCTACATCATGCCGACGTTGCTGCGCCCGATTTATGGGCGGCTGCTGGCGGAAAAATAAGCCCGGGCAGTCGCTTGCCAAGCTTCCGCGCGGTCGGTAACAATTCCGCCAAGCAAACGAAAACCAGGAGGCTTCTATGAACAGGATTCTGGCCGGCGCCGTCGCCGCGACCGTATTGGCGATGGCACCGGGCGCGATCGCGCAGACCAAATGGGATCTGCCGGCCGCCTATCCCGCGGGCAACTTCCACACGACGAACCTGCAGAAGTTCGCCGATGGCGTGAAGACGGCCAGCGGCGGCAAGCTCGAGATCACCGTTCATCCCAACGGTTCGCTCTACAAGGCGCCGGAGATCAAGCGCGCGGTGCAGTCGGGCCAGGCGCAGATCGGCGAAGTGCTGATGGTCAACCTGCAGAACGAGGACGCGACCTTCGGCACCGATGGCGTGCCGTTCCTCGCCACCAGCTTCGCCGCAGCGAAGAAGCTCGCCGCCGCCCAGAAGCCGGTCGTCGAAAAGAAGCTCGGCGCGCAGGGCATCGCCCTGCTCTATAGCTGTCCGTGGCCGCCCCAGGGCATCTACGCCAAGAAGGACCTGAATTCGGTCAAGGACATGGAAGGCCTCAAGTGGCGCGCCTATAGCCCGGCGACGTCGCGCCTGGCCGAGTTGGTCAAGGCGCAGCCGGTAACCATCCAGGCCGCCGAACTGAGCCAGGCGCTGGCCACCGGCAAGGTCGACTCCTTCATCTCCTCCGGCGCCACCGGCGTCGACAGCAAGGTCTGGGAACAGCTGACCCATTTCTACGACACCCAGGCCTGGCTGCCGAAGAACATGGTCATCATCAACAAGGCCGCGTGGGACAAGCTGGACAAGGCGACCCAGGGCGCCATCGCGGCCGAAGGCAAGAAGGCCGAGGCGGCGTGCTGGGCGGAGAGCGAGAAGCTGGCCGGCGGCTTCCTCGAGACCCTGGCGAAGAACGGCATGAAGGTGCAGAAGCCCAACGACAAGTTCGCCGCCGAACTGGCCGGCATCGGCAAGACGATGACGGACGAGTGGGTCAAGAGCGCCGGCGCTGACGGCCAGGCGATCCTCGACGCCTACAAAAAGTAAGCCCTGAAACAACGAAGAGGCCGGCGCAATGCCGGCCTCTCTCTTTTCGGGGGGTCGCATGCGCGCTTTCCTGCAACGCCTCTATCTGGGCTGCGGCGTCCTGGCCGGAATCAGCCTGATCGTGCTGTGCGGCTTCGTGATCTACTCCGTGCTGCCCGGCGTCGGCCTGTGGCTGCAGGACCTGTTCTGCGGCAAGACGGGGTTCATGGGCGGCGCCGCCTGCTTCGGCAACGTGTTCAACTACGTGCCGCAATCGGCCGACGATTTTGCCGGCTACGCCATGCTGGCATCCTCGTTCCTGGCGCTGGCGCACACTTTCGGCCGCGGCGAGCATGTCCGCGTCACCATCCTCATCCAGCGGCTGCACGGACGGGCGCGCCGCTGGGCGGAGCTGTGGTGCCTGACGGCGGGAACCATGTTGTCGGGCTTTCTCGCCTGGTATTGCGTCAAGCTGATGCTCGACAGCCGCGCCTTCGGCGACATGTCCACCGGGCTGATCGCGATCCCGCTGTGGATTCCCCAGATATTCATGGGGATCGGCGCCTGCGTGCTGTTCATCGCCATGCTGGAGCAGCTCATCGTCGTCGCCGCCGGCGGATCGCTGCCCGAAGAAAAAGCCAGCCTCCACATGGAACGGTGAGGCAAAGGCGATGTCGGACCTCGAAACCACCCTGATCCTGATCGTCGCGCTGTTCGCGCTGCTGGCCAGCGGCATTTGGATCGGCCTCAGCCTGATCGGCGTCGCCGTGATCGCCATGTGGATGTTCACGACGCGGCCGGCGGGCGACGCCATGGCGACGACGATCTTCGGCGCCGCCTCGAGTTGGACGCTGACGGCCCTGCCGCTGTTCATCTGGATGGGCGAGATCCTGTTCCGTACCCGTCTCTCCGAGGATATGTTCCGCGGCCTGGCGCCATGGATGACCCGCCTGCCCGGCCGCCTGGTGCATACCAACATCATCGGCTGCACGATCTTCGCCGCCATTTCCGGCTCGTCGGCCGCGACCTGCGCCACGATCGGCAAGATGACCATTCCCGAACTGAAGAAGCGCGGCTACCCGGACGAGATCGCGCTGGGCTCGCTGGCCGGATCGGGAACGCTGGGTCTGCTGATCCCGCCATCGATTATCATGATCGTCTATGGCGTCGCCGCAGAGGTATCGATCGCCCGGCTGTTCATCGCCGGCGTCCTGCCGGGAATCCTGCTCGCCGTGCTGTTCATGGGTTATGTGATCGGCTGGTCGATGCTCAATCGCGACCGCATCCCGCCGAGCGACATCGTCATGAGCCTGCGCGAGAAGATCTGGGCCTCACGCCAGCTCATCCCCGTCATTCTGCTGATCGGTCTGGTGCTGGGATCGATCTATGCCGGCATCGCGACCGCCACCGAATCGGCGGCTCTCGGGGTGATCGGCGCCCTCATCCTGTCCTGGGCGCAAGGCTCGATGAACTGGCGCACCTTTGCCAACAGCGTCATGGGCGCGACCCGCACCTCCTGCATGATTGCGCTGATCCTGGCTGGCTCGGCCTTCCTGTCGCTGGCCATGGGCTTCACCGGCTTGCCGCGGCATCTGGCGGAATGGATCGCCGAACTCGGCCTGTCGCCGGGTGCGCTGATCCTGGCCCTGACCCTGTTCTTCATGCTGCTGGGCTGTTTCATCGACGGCATCTCGATGGTCGTGCTCACCATCGCGATCCTTCTGCCCGTCGTGCAGCAGGCCGGCTTCGACCTGATCTGGTTCGGCATCTTCATCGTTCTGGTGGTGGAAATGGCGCAGATCACCCCGCCGGTCGGGTTCAATCTGTTCGTGTTGCAGGGCATGACCGGCCGCTCGATCCTCTACGTGGCGCGCGTCACCCTGCCGTTCTTCATCATGATGGCGGTTGCGGTAACCCTGGTCTGGCTGTTTCCCGAGATCGCGACCTGGCTGCCGTCGCAGATGAGCAACGCCGCCGGCTGATCGTCGACGGTGGTTCGCCTCAGGCGATGCCGCCGATCGGACGTTCGGGCGACAGACCGGCATGGAACCACATCAGGAAGCTGCGAACGTCGTAGACCGGCAGTTTCAACGCTTCGTGCAAGGTCCGCGCGTAGGGCGGCAGATTGGCGCATTCCAGGACGATGGCGCCGATATCGGCGTGGTCCCGGACCAATTGCCGTCCGGCCTGCACCACTTCCTCCTGCACCGCGCGGCGGTCGAAGGCGACGTTGTTGTCGAGGAACGTGTGGGCGAAGCTGCCGCCTTCGGGCATGCCGGCGATCGGCGTGTCGGGCGAAACGCCGACCGCTTCGAGATGCGCTGATGTCAGGCTGCGCGCCTCGGCGGTGATGATCCCCACGCGCCTGCCGCGCGGCAGAAGGCGCTCGACGACCGGCACCTGCAAAAGACTCGACGTGGCCACCGGCACGCTGCTGCGCGCCGCCAGTTCGCGTTGCACCAGCGCCAGGAAGCCGCAGGTCGTGGCGATGCCATCGGCGCCGCGCGCCACCAGCCGTTCGGTGGCCTCGGCCAGCCGGTCGACCAGCTCCTCCTGCCGGCCCGCCTCGCGCACCGCCATTTGCGGCCCGATGCCCTCCAGGCGATCCAGCAGCACCGGGAAGGGAAACGTGTCCGGATTGCCGGCATCCCCGGCTATGCGCGGGAATTGCGTATCGAGAACCAGTACACCGAGAGCTGCGGCTGCCATGGCTCGATCATAGGGTAGGTTGAATCCTGCACAACCCTTGCGTCAGCGCGGCGCTAGCAGCCAGGGCGTGCCGAAATCAAGCCCGGCGCGCGGCCGCACAGCGTCCGAGTCGACCGTTAGCGGGCCCACCGCCCGGCAATAGGCGCCATATCGCGGCTCGTAGCGCTGGCGCAGGAAATCTTCCAGCACGACGCCGCCGAAGCGCCGCTCGACCATCGCTTCTTGCAAGGCCTCGAGGAACGGGCGCGCGCGCGATGGGCTGATCCGCATCACGTCGTTGACCGCCACAGGGTCGGCGCCGGCCGGTTCGCCGATCAGATAGCCGAGGCCCGGAAGCAGAAGCGGCTTTTGCGCCCTGGCCAGCGTGGCCCGCATCTCCGCCGCCACCGCTGCGCCATTGGAGGCTGGGCGGAACCGGGAGAAGTCGTCAGACACCAGCGCGAACTGCAACGCCACCAGCACCGCAACGAGCGGGCGTGCCCAGCGGCTGGTCGAATCGAGGCCGCCGTGCTGCCATAGAAAGCTGCCGCCGATGCCCAAGGACAGAGCCATCAGCCACAGCGCAGGAATGAGCGTGTTCACGTGGCCACCGACATGCAGCCGTCCGGCGATCGCCGTCCCGGCCAGCGCGGCGCCGATCGCCGCATAGCGCAAGGCAAGATCGCGCTGCCCCTGGCGCCACAACATGACGAGCAGCCCAATTCCCAGGAACCCGGCCGGCAGCAGCGGCGGCACGTCGTGGCGCAGCAGCAGGCCGAGCTTCGCCAGATCCTGCCCGAAGCCGGCGGGAATCGCGAAGACGTAGAAGAAAAACCAGTCGTTGCCGGCGAGTGCGATCCACGCCAAAGGCGGCACGATGCCCACGGCGATGCCGGCGACGATGGCGAGGCTGTAGCGGAAGGACGCCAGCACCATTACCAGCGCCACGATGATGCCGGCGAACAGACCGCTTTGCTTGCACCAGAAGGCGATAGCGAACAGCAGGCCAACGGCAAACCAGTGCATCGCGGTTCGCGCGCGTTGCACCGCGGTCATTGCCAGTGCCAGTACGGCGACGAACAGGCTGTCGACCTGGGCCAGCGCGTACCAGGCTTCGACCTGCGAGGCCCCCAGCGCATAGACGCCGGCGGCAGCGATGCCCCACACCACATTGCCGCCAGCGCGCAGGATCATCGGCACCAGGCACCCCATGGCAAGGAGCGTCGACAGCGCCGACACCGCGCGGGGCACGATGAAGGCGAGGTCTCCCAGCCAGGAAAACGCGACGCACAGCCAGTAGTAGCCCGGCGTATAGAGGAACGGCACGAACTTGAGCTCGGGCGGTCCGTAGATCGCCTCTCCGCGCAGCAGACGCGCCACATGGTCGACGATCACGCCTTCATGGCCGAACAGTTCGAGCGGGTGAACTATCTGCTGCCAGGCGAGTTGCAGCCAGGCGCCGAGGCCCAACGCGCCGGCAATGCCGAACGCCAGCGGCAGCCAGCGCAGCGCCCTCTCGCGTGCGAGGCGCCCGTCCTGCGTCATCAATTCTCCACGCAGGCCGCGAATGCCTCGCTGCGTTCGATCAGCCGCTGGGCGTTTCGGTAGGTCGGATGCTCGACGAGATTGCCATCGAGGGTCGCTTGGCCGCGCCCGTCGCGTTGCGCCCGCTCGAAGACTTCGACGATCTGCCGGGCCGCAGCGACGGCCTCGGGCTGAGGCGTAAAAACATGGTTAACGACGATAGCATGCTCGGCCGCCACCAGACTTTTGGCGCGATAGCCGAGCCGGCGCGCCCATTCCGCTTCCGCCCGCACGCCTTCGATGTCCGACCAGGTATAGGGGCAATCGATCGCCAATACGCCGGCGGCCGTGCAGTCGACCAGAAAGCGCTGGCGGACATAGTCCAGCTCGCGCCCGTCGCGCGCCCGTTCGGCGCCGAGATCGGTCGCCATGTCCTCGCTGGCCACCAGGCAGGCGACGACGCGGGGAGCGGCCGTAGCGATGGCCAGCGTGTCGACCAGACCGCGCGCCGATTCGACATTGGGCACCAGCTCGACCGATCCGGCCGTCAACCCCAGCGCCGTTTCCAGTTCGATCATGGCGCGATCGACTGCGACGACGTCGGCGGCGGCGTGCGTCTTCGGCAGCAGGATCGCATCGGCACCGGCGCGCATCGCCGCCTCGAGATCTGGCATTCCCGCCGGTCCGGACAGCGGATTGATCCGCACCGCCGCCACGACGCCAGCCGAGCGCCATTGCCCGATCGTCTCGGCAATCATGGCCCGCGCCGCCTGCTTGCGATCCGCCGGCACGAAATCCTCAAGCTCCTGGATCAGCACGTCCGCGCCGCTGCCGGGCGCGTCCCGCAGCGCCGCAGCATCGCCGCCGGGAACGAACAGCCAGCTTCGCCTGAGATCGACCGGCCGTCGCGCCGCCACGCTCAGCCTTCGACCAGTTCGGGATCGCCGCCCAGGCCGCTCAGAATGGCGACGAGTTCGCCTGCCCCCTTGTCCAGCCGCGCGCCGTCGGTGCCGCGCAGCACCAGGCCGGTGCTGATCTTGCCCTGCCGGAAGGACGGATAGCTGCCGATCTCGAGATCCGCGTATTGCCGCTGCAACGCCGCCAGCGGCTCGGCAATGGTGCCCTCGGGCAGCGAGACCCGCACCGTGCGGCTCAACACCGGCATGCCGCCGACCAGCCGATGCTTGAAGCTCTGGAACATCGCCTGGACGATCATCGGCACGCCTGCCAGCACGAAGACGTTGCCGATCTGGAAGCCGGGCGCCACCGAAACCGGATTGTCGATCAGGCTCGCCGTATCGGGAATGCGGGCCATGCGCTGCCTCGCCGGCGTGAAAATCGCCGGATCGCCGTAATGCTTGAGCAACCTGTCGTAGGCTTCCTTGTTGATGCCGATATTCACGCCGAAGGCCCTGGCGACGGCATCGGCGGTGATGTCGTCGTGCGTCGGACCGATGCCGCCCGTGGTGATCACGTAATCGAAGCGGGCGCGGCATTCGTTGACCGTAGCGACGATGGTCTCCTCGATGTCGGGGATCACCCGTGCTTCGCGCAGGCGCACGCCCAGTTCGTTCAGCCCAACGGCGAGGTAGGCAAGATTGGCGTCCTTGGTGCGACCGGACAGGATTTCATTGCCGATAACGATCAGGCAGGCAGTGACTTCTTTGGCGGACATGGCTGGGCGGTTCCACGAGGGCGGGACGGCACTCTAGCGCGACCGCAAGCCGCCGCAAAACCCTGGTGCACCGTGCAAATCCCCTGATTCGAAACGGAAATTCGCCGTCGGCCTTGTTCCGCAGGCGCGAAAGTGCCAAATATTGGCCCATGAAGGAGCAGGAAATACTCGAGCGCGAATACCAGGACGCCCGGACGGTCAAGATTCACGACGCCGCCGGTTTCGAAGGCATGCGTCGGGCCGGCAGGCTGGCGGCCGAAACGCTCGATTTCATTACGCCGTTCGTGCACGCCGGTGTCACTACCGAGGAACTCGACCGGCTCTGCCACGACTTCATCCGCGATCATGGCGCGGTTCCCGCCCCGCTGGGCTATCGCGGCTATCCGAAATCGATCTGCACGTCGATCAACCATGTCGTCTGCCATGGCATTCCGGGCGACAAGCGCCTGGCGACGGGCGACGTGATGAACATCGACGTCACCGTCATTCTCGACGGCTGGTACGGCGACACCAGCCGCATGTTCTACGTCGACGAGGTCAAGCTGCTGGCGCGCAGGCTGTGCGAGGTCACGCATCAGGCGATGATGCGCGGCATCGAGGTGGTGAAGCCCGGCGCCCGGCTGGGCGACATCGGCCACGCCATCCAGAGCTACGTCGAAGCCAATCGTTTTTCCGTGGTGCGCGATTTCTGCGGTCACGGCCTGGGACGCATCTTCCACGATGCGCCGAACATCCTGCATTACGGCCGGCCCGGCACCGGGCCGGAGCTGCGCGAGGGCATGTTCTTCACCATCGAGCCCATGGTCAACGCCGGGCGCTGGCAGGTGAAGGTGCTGGACGATGGCTGGACGGCGGTTACCAAGGACCGCTCGCTCTCGGCCCAGTTCGAGCATTCGATCGGCGTCACCGCAACCGGCTACGAGATCTTCACGCTTTCTCCGCAGGGCTGGCACCTGCCGCCCTATCCCGCGGCGCCCGGCGGCAAGGACGCCTGACCGCCGACATGGCCGTTCGCAGGCAGAAATCAGCCGCGAAGCCGCCGGCCCCGCCTGCCGCCATCGAGTTCGACGCCGATTCCGCCGCCGTCCTCAGGCGCCTGCGCCTGACGATCGCCGAGCGCCAGCAAATCGACGGCCAGCGCAGCTTCCACGTGACCGGCGACACGCACCCGCATCGCGCGCTGATGCGCGAGCTTGGCGGACGCTGGAACCGGCTGGAGGAAGCCTGGGTGTTCGCGGGAGAGGATCCGTCCCGGCTGCTGGCCGAGCGGCTTGGGGGATCGCAGCCACCGGGCCTGGCGGAGATCGGGCCCGGGCATAACGGCGTCGCCGCTTCGACAGCCGACAAGCCGCACTATCACGGCCACCGGCAAAGGCTGCGCGAACGGTTCCTCGCCTCCGGTGCCGAAAGCCTGCCCGACTACGAGCTGCTGGAACTGATGCTCTTCTACTGCATCGATCGGCGCGACACCAAACCGCTGGCCAAGCGGCTCTTGGAGCGTTTCGGCAGTCTGGGCGGCGTGCTGGCCGCGCCGCTCGAACAGCTCGCCGAGTTCGAGGAGATCGACAAGCGCACTCTGGTGCTGCTGCGGGCCGCGCGCGAGCTGGGAGCCCGGCTGACGCGCGAGGAGATCGTCGACCGGCCGGTGATCGGCTCCTGGCAGAAGCTGCTCGACTATTGCCGCTCGACCATGGCCCATAACGACACCGAGCAGTTCCGGCTGCTGTTCCTCGACCGCAAGAACGTGCTGATCGCCGACGAAGTGCAGCAGCGCGGCACGGTCGATCATACCCCGGTCTATCCGCGCGAGGTGGTCCGGCGCGCCCTGCAGCTCGGGGC
>JBDZUM010000236.1:0-1642 GCA_040255215.1 Rhodospirillaceae bacterium | reverse complement strand
GCCGACCGCCAGCATGCCCAGCGCCTCGTCGGCGCCCTGCATGCGCCCGCGCCAGAAGGCCACGCGGGAGGCCGCCAGCAGGAACGGCGCCGCCAGCGCCAGGCTGGCGTAGCCCCAGGCGAAACCGATGCCGGTGCGATAAAGCACCGCGCAGATGGCGAGGAAATGCAGCAGTGCAGCCCCAGCCGACAGCGCTGCCCAGAACCCCGGCCGGGCGGCGTTCCACATCAGCGCATAGGCCGCGCCGGAGAAGGCGAAGGCGACGACCAGGGCGGTGATGGCGATGTCGCGCGCCGCCATGCCGGGCGGGCCGAACAGCACGAAATCGTTGGCCCAGGCGACGAACAGCCAGACCGACAGCAGCACGGGCAGCACCGACAGATACTGCAGCGCCGGCACGCGCCGCCCGAGTGCGAACAGCGACAGGCCGGCCAGCAGGAAGAACACCCAGTGCAGATCGGCGTAGTCGGCGCGGGCCAGCAGCAAGGCCTGCAGCGCCAGCATGACGAACGCGGCGCCCCACGACAGCAACACCAGCCCGCGCCCATGCTGCGCCAGCCAGGCCGCCAGGCCGGTGTCCTGCTGCGGCGCTGCCAGATTGCGCCAGGCGACCCAGACATAGAGCCCGATCACCGCCAGCAGATACCAGGCCACGACCACGCCATCGACGGAATTGAATGCGCCACCGATCCACGCCACCGTCCAGCCCGCGGCCGGCAGCAGCGCGCACCAGCCCAGCCACCACCATTGCCGATGCCGCACCACCACCAGCACGCCCGCGGTCAGCGCCAGCAGATAGCCGAACAGCACCGGCGCGCTGCTGTTCTGATCGCCGACGATGGCCGGGGCGATGGCGCCGCCGACCAGTCCCAGCAGCGCGACGAACGGACCATGGCGCAGCGACAGGCCGATCGACAGCGCTGTCAGGAGCATGGCCAGCAGGCTGGCAAGCAGGCGCGGCAGCAGATCGTAGAGACCGACGGCGGCGAACAGGGCCGAGAACAGTACCGCCACGCCGGCCGCGGTCAGGGCCTGGGCGATGCGCGCGTCGCGGCGGCGCAGCCACTCACCCGCCGCCAGCAGCGCCACGCCCAGAATGCCGGCCAGGGTGACGCGCGTCGGTGGATCGAGATAGCCCTGATCGATCGAGTACTTGACCAGGAACACGCCCGCCAGCGCGATGGCCAGGGCGCCGATCCAGGCGAAGGCGCGCGCGCCCAGCGCCTGTTCCAGACTGAAGCGGCGACGTGGCGGCGGCGCAATCGGTGTCGGTTTCGGCGCGACAGTTTTCGGCTCGGCCGCCGGCGTTTCCCATACCGAGGACGGCGCGACAGTCGCGGCCGCTTCGGCCGGCGGCACGGCTGGCTGTGGCGTTTCCTTTGGAACGGTCGTCGGTGGCGTCGGCTGACGCAGCGCCGCGATTTGCAGCCGCAGTTGCTCGATCTGGTTTTCGAGCCCGTAGCTGCGCACCAGCGCCACGATGGCGATGACGGGAAAAGCCACGAGAAACACGGCGACAAGGATCAGCAGCACGATCCAGCCGTCATCGAAGAAATCCATCGCCCCACTCTCCGCCGGCGCCGTCGGCCTGTTCTAGGGCCGGGTCGCCCCGGTCTTCTGCCGCAGCAGGTCGATATTGGCA
>JBDZUM010000154.1:0-7298 GCA_040255215.1 Rhodospirillaceae bacterium | reverse complement strand
GCCCGTGGCCAGCGTGCCGATCGGCGACGGCCCCGACGGCGCACGGTACGACGCGCAACGCGGCCTGGTGTTCAGTTCCAACGGCCGCAGCGGCACCTTGACCGTCGTGCGCGAAGAAACGCCCGACCACTATCAGGTGATCGCGAATGTTCCGACCCAGAAAAGCGCGCGCACCCTGGCGCTCGACGACGCCACCGGCCGTGTGTACCTCTCGGCGGCGGAACTCGGTCCGCGGCCTGCGGCCACCAAGGCCGAGCCGTATCCGCGGCCCACGATCAAGCCCGGAAGCTTCGGAATTCTGGTGGTCGCGCACGCGCCGCTGAAGCAATGACGTTGGGCTCACCGCGAAGCAATGTACGACCCCGAGAGCACAGCGCGCCGTACGACAGGGCCGGATTCAAGCGAAAGGAGAACTTCGATGAGTGACGAGTGTTCGCATCTCGACACGATCCGCGACGTGGTACCCAGCGCAAAAGGCTGCGAAGAGTGCCTCAAGATCGGTTCGCCCTGGGTCCACCTGAGATTGTGCCGCACCTGCGGCCACGTGGGATGCTGCGATTCCTCGCCGCATCGCCACGCTACCCGACATTTCCACGCGACCGGCCACCCCATCATCGAGGGCTATGATCCCCCCGAAGGATGGGGGTGGTGCTATGTGGACGAAGTCACACTGGATTTGTCCGATCGCATGACGCCCCAACGCGGACCCATTCCCCGTTTCGTCTGAAAACCGCGAGGCCTCGATTGCTTCCGTCCCCGTTTTCCGCACTGATTCTCAGGCGTGCTGGACGTGTCATGTCGAGCGAACCCTTGTCATTCCGGGGCTGCCCGCGCTGTTCGCGGGCAGAACCCGGAATCGGTGCCACTACGCGCGTCGACTCGACATCGTCGCGTCGGCTGCACCGCCCCATCAAGCGGGAACGTACGTCAATCGGATCACGTCCTCGACGATCACGTCGTTCGCCACCAGGCGGAGCCGCGGCCGAGGGCCGGCAAAGAACGGTTTGCCGTGACCCAGCACGACGGGGTGGATGTAGAGTCGATACTCATCGACGAGGCCGAGGTCACCCAGGCTTTGCGCCAGCTCCGGTCCGGCGACTTCAATCTCCCCGGCGCGTTCTGCCTTCAGTGCCCGTATCACCGACTCGATGTCATCGGCGACAAGGGTGGCGTTCGGGCCGACCGACTGCAGCGTGCGCGACACCACCCACTTCGGTTTGCTCCGCCATGCCGCCGCGTAATCGCGTTCGTCCGCTTCCCAATCGGGAGAGTCTTCGTCCCAATAACGCATGACCTCGTACATGCCGCGCCCGTACAGCATGCCCGCCATGCCGCGCACCCGCTCCGTGAAATGGCGAAACAGCGCCGGATCAGGAGGCCCGAATGCCTGGTGATCGACGTAGCCATCCAGGGACTGGTTCAATTCGAACACAAGCTTCGCCATGGGAATCCCTCCTCCAAGGCCTGCAGAATAGTTCGAGCGGCCGCTGTGCAAGGTTTATCTGCGCACAGCCGCGCCGGTACGGTCAGCGGGACTAAACTCGACACGATGAAACGCATAGCCCAGAGCACCTGGAGAGGATTGCTCTACCGTCTGCTTACGAACAGCCCGTACAGTGTGAATCTATGAATCGAGACTGGATACTTCAAAGCCGTGAGACCCGACGACTCTTTGCCAACTCGACGTGGGTTCCGTTGAGAGCGTCAGTCAACTTTGAACAAGACCGCGCCAACGTTACCGAGGTCGGGCATGTCAGCGAATATTTTGGCTGCGGATCGGTAGCGTTCCCTCCGGAGCACCGGGAAGTCGCCGACCGCCTGAGCTGGAATGAGATCGGAATCAGCCATAGTGCTCACCCGTGCGCTTACAACGATGGCCACTACTCACCCATCGATCAATATCAATACAACGATAAAGAGCCAATTGGCATTGAGCTGGTTTTCGAGCAGGAGCAACCAGTAGTCGGAGGGAGGCAATGGATCCTGAACCCGGATTTAGTTGTTGCTCTTCGCCTCATCAAGGAGGGGAGCAATTGGGTTCGACCCGAAGAGGACTTTGTTGTCGTTGCTCGCGAGATGATCAATGGGGACGGAAGTCATAGTCAGATCGAGATCAAGCGAGAGTTCCTACTGGACTATCTGGCCGCGAGAGGCCTTTCACTTCGCCTGTCGTACTACCGTCAGAGGGTAGAGAACGTTGTCGCGCTCGCGGAAAGTGGCTACGCAGAACTGACCGACCGGGAAGAACGGCGGGATGGCGGTCGTTTCGAGTTGCGAATTCGCAACTTGAATGACGTCTACGGTGGCAGCTGGGCCTCGTTCCGGGTCTGGAGGACTGACGTTGATCCGGAGGAGGATGCGCCTGTAATGGGGCCAGAAAGGAATGACAACACTGAGTCTGAACACAAGGAAGGTCACCGTGGCGGATATGAAGGCGTCAGGGTCGAAGGCGAGTTTTGGCGAGATGAGTGGATCAACAACCAGCAGCAAAGTGTGCGCATCAGAGGCGATGCGGATCAGACACGCCCACAGTTCATCATAGAGACCGATGGGACTCGAATGCCCTCCCGAGACCTAAATGACGAGGACATTGGGCGCTGGCTCTGGTTCCGACCCGGGGTCGTAAGCGATCTACTGGGTCATCGCGGCTTCTCCCTCAAGTGGTACACCCGCGAGACTGGCGCGATTGTCTCTACGTCAGGATATGCGACGCACTTCGGCATCAACTCCTCCGACTTGATTACGGTATACGCGCATGACGTTGCCAAGCTCCCGGCATGGGAGCAGCATGTTTGGGCTGCTCATAACGTTGTTCCGGAAGGAAAGGTCTCCTCCGAACTGTTGGAGGCCCAAGTAAAGGCGAAGCCCGCATCTACACATGCTGTCGAGGAACTTCTGTTCACGAGTATGCGGATGCTGGAAGACGGCTTCCGAAGGGAATACAGCATTCCCCTGTTCTCCCATGACGTGGACGATGCGGTAGCAATGCAGCAGGTCTCGCGCTTCGCGAGCAGGGATCTTGCGTCATTGCTGAGGTTGGCCAAAGAGCTAGTACGTGTGTTTTCAGATCGTCTCAATGTGCGAGAGCTTCGCAAGATATCAACCCACGCGGACAAGGAAAAGTTGGGGTCAAACAAACTTTTGCAGGATGTGCTGGCCCAAAAGATTGGGGAGGACGAAGCCCGCCGCATTTTCGGCGTGATCGCGGGCGCATATGACATGCGGGTAGGCGATGCGCATCCGACCGGATCGAAGATTGCTGAAGCCTTGGCACTGGCCGGAGTCGAGGAAGGCAACTCGTATTTACGGCAAGGAGAACAACTCATTCACAACTTCGGATGGGCGATTTGGTCGATCGGCAAATCGCTATTCGGGCAAGACAAGAACGTGGAACGCTAGGTTCTGCTCGATTGCTTAGCCGTAGCTCGTTGGGCCGAGATAGATTCAATTGTCGGCCAACTTAACTCCTACCTCGACCTCGAAGCAGCGAAGTCTTGCCGCACCATGATGCGAAGAGTTGTTTGCCGCACTGAGCGTGCCAGCGTTTCATAAGACCATACCGGGCGGTCAGCCGGTATCCGCTTCTGCCAGAATCCGCCCTCCCTCGGCAGAGGTGCCAAGCTGGGCCCGCTCAAGATGCCTGCAAGCGCTGTACGGGCATCGGCCTTGGCCGACGCCCGTACAGCGAGAGTGATCAGGCCACATCAGGATTTTGCCTTCTTCGACTCCAACCCGATTGGCTTCTTTCCCGCGGCTTTCAGCTCCGCATTCAACGCCGAAAGCTCACTCGCCTTGAGCGCATCCCATTTCTGTAGCGACGCGTCGAGCAAGCCGCTGAGCTTGGTGTAGCCATCGCGCGCGTCGGGTGACGGCGCGGCGTCGGCGCCGCCGTCGACGGCCTGCATCAGCGAGCGGAATGCGCCGCCGAGGTAGCCGAAGCTCTGGACGTTGTTGGGTGGGATGGTCCAGGCGTTGTACGGGTTGGTCGCTTTCGAAATGTCGGCCGCGGCCACGACTTTCGCATCCAGCGCGTCGATGGATTGCTTGAGGTCGCCGTTCGCGCCCTCGCCCGCTTTCTGCAAGGCCGCGTGCAGCTTGTGCGCTTCGCCCATCGCCGCCGCGAGTTTCGCGCCTTCGGCTTCGACCTTGCGCGCCAGTTCGAACTGCTGCCGGTAGGCCGCTTCCGGGATGGTGACGCGCGGATCGTGCGCGACGGTCAGAGGCTCGCTCCAGGTCTTGCCGTCGACGGTGAGTTTCACCGTGTACTGCCCGGGCGGCGCCCATACGCCGTCGGCATAGGCATCGCCCTTCGCCAGCGCCGCAGGCGGCGCGTATTGCAGCGGCCACACGAAGCGGTGCAGGCCCGGCGTGGCTTGCAGCACCACCGGTGCGCGGAACCAGTCGGGCGTCATGTTGATCTTGGCGAGGTCTGGCTTGGGCTCCTTGTCGGCGCTGGAGTAACTACGCACCAGCTTGCCGTTCGCGTCGTAGATCGAAAGTTCGATCGGCTGCGCGGGCGTCGACGCCAGCGAGTAATCGAGGTACGCGCCCCACGGCGGGTTCTCGGCGATGGGCTCGTCCTTGGGCAGCGGCGTGCCGGTGAACATCGGCATGCGCACGCGGTATGCGACCGCAGGTTTGTAAAGGCGCGTGGCCCAGCTTGCCGGATACGCCGCCAACTGCCGCAGCGCCGAGACGTCGTCCATGATCCAGAAGCCGCGGCCGTGCGTGGCGATCACCAGATCATCGTTCTTGACGTCGATGTCGCGCACCGACACCGCCGGCAGGTTCTGCTGCAGCGAGTGCCAATGGTCGCCATTGTCGAACGACACGAAGATGCCGAAGTCGGTGCCGGCATAGAGCAGCCCGCGCTTCACCGGATCCTCGCGCACCACGTCGACGAAATCGCCGTCGGGAATGCCGTTGACGATCGCAGTCCAGGTCTTGCCACCGTCGCTGGTGCGATAGATGTACGGCTTGCGGTCGTCCAGCCGGTGGCGATCGACCGAGACGAAGGCGGTGTTTTGATCAAAGTGCGACGGCGCAATGCTGCCGACCTTGGACCACGCGCCGAGCTGCCTGGACGTGACGTTGCTCCAGTGCGCGCCGGCATCGTCGGTGCGCCAGATCAGGCCGTCGTCGGTGCCGGCCCACAAGAGTTTCGCATTCAGGGGCGACGAACCGATCGAATACACCACGCCGCGGCGCGGACCCTGGTGCAGGTTGTCGGCGATGGTGGTCGCATCGAGCGTGGACGGCACCGCGGGGTCGGGACGCGAAAGGTCCGGGCTGATCGCGGTCCAGTGCTCGCCGCCGTCGGTGGTCTGCCACAACCGCTGGTTGCCGAAATACAGCGTGTTACGGTCGACCGCGTTGAACGCCAACGGCAGCGTCCAGGTATGGCGATAGATGTCGGGATCGGCGAGCGTCGGATCGACACTGCGCGTCTGTTGGGTCTTGAGGTCCAGCTTCTCGACGGTGCCGCCGTACACGATGTCGGGGTCGTTCGGATCGGGCGCGATCATGCCGCTCTCACCACCCGCGGTGACCTCGTGGAACTGCATCATGTTGATGGTGGCTTCGTAGGTCGAGCGGCTGGGCACTCCGGCCGCGCCGGAATCCTGCTGGGCGCCGTACACGCGATACGGGAAGCGATTGTCGGTGCTGACGTGGTACATCTGCGCGGTCGGCTGGTTGTACCAGCTCGACCAGGTCTTGCCGCCATTGGTGGTGATGATCGCGCCCTGGTCCACGCCCATGATCTGGCGATCCGGGTCGTTCGGGTCGATCCACAACTCATGGTAATCGTCGCCGGTCGGGTCGCCCTTCACGGGCAGGAAGGTCTTGCCGCCGTCATCCGAACGCAGCTCGATGGTGTTCATCGCGTAGATGCGATCGGGGTTCTTGGGATCAGCCGTGATCTGCCCGAAATACCAGCCACGCTGCCAGATGCGCGGATCGCTGCTGGTCTTCTTCCAGGTCTTGCCGGCGTCGTCGGAGCGGTACAGGCCACCCTCTTCCGCATCGACGATCGCGTAGATGCGATCGGGCGCTGCGGCGGAAATCGCGATGCCGATGCGGCCGAGTTTGTTCGAGGGGAAACCGTTGCCTTCGATGTGCGTCCAGGTATTGCCGCCGTCGGTGGATTTGTAGAGGCCGGAACCCGGACCGTTCGACGGCGGATAGATGTTCCAGGGCGGACGCCTCGTCTGCCACAGCGACGCGTAGATCACGTTGGAATCGCCCGGCTTGAAGATGAGGTCGATGGCGCCGGTGTCGTCGTTCGGGCCCAACACCTTCTTCCAGGTCTTGCCGCCATCGAGCGAACGGAACACGCCGCGTTCGGCGTTCGGCCCGTAGGGATGCCCGAGCGCGGCGACAAACACGCGGTTGGGGTCGTGCGGATCGACGCGGATCATCGCGATCGTTTGCGAATCGGCGAGCCCGATGTGCGTCCAGGTCTTGCCGGCATCGACGGACTTGTACATGCCGTCGCCCTGGGTGATGTCCGAACGCATGTCGGATTCGCCGGTGCCGACGTAGATGACGTTTGGATCCGAAGGCGCCACCGCGATCGCACCGATCGATTGCACCGGCTGGCCGTCGAACAGCGGCTGCCAGGTGCGGCCGGTGTCGTGCGTTTCCCACACGCCGCCATCGACCGAGCCCATGTAGAAGTGCGTCGGCTGGCCCGGCACGCCGGTCACCGCGAGCGTGCGCCCGGCGCGGAACGGGCCGATCAGGCGCCAGTGCAGCGCGCCCCACGTTGATGCGGCCGTTGCGCTGTCGTGCGCAGCGGGCGCAGCGGCGGATGCGGGCAGCACCGCAGCCAGCGTGAGAGCGGCAGCAGCGAACGACGTGGCCAGACGATGGTGCACGGACATGAACGGCTCCTCACAACGCGGGCAATCCCCGCATCATAGCGACGCTGCGCCCTCGTTCATGGGTAAGAAGGCATACCCGATCGTGCCGTTTTGCTCGTCATCCCGGAATCGCGGACACACGAACCAGTGCCGTGTCCCGCAAGAGCCGTTGCTTCGTCATTCCGGCGCGGGAACCCGGAATCGGTGTCTCGACACGTGTCGATCCTTGCAACCGAATCCGGATTCGGGCCTGCGGCCCGCTCCGGAATGACGATGCAATTTGCCGAGGTTCGCGTCCCGCAAGAACCCTTTCTTCGTCATTCCGGGGCCCGCGCCGGCTTGCCGGGGCGGGAACCCGGAATCGGTGTCTCGACACGTGTCGATCCTTGCAACCGATTCCGGATTCGGGCCTGCGGCCCGCTCCGGAATGACGAT
>JBDZUM010000023.1:13612-39191 GCA_040255215.1 Rhodospirillaceae bacterium | reverse complement strand
AATGGGGCCCGCAGCCCATCCGCCTGCTGATGCAGAACTATGCCGACGGCGCGGCCATCGCGCTGGCGACGGCCGCCGACGCCAACATCAAGACGTTGAAGGACGTCAAGGGCAAGCGCGTCGCGTGGATTCGCGGCGCCCCGGCGTTGAACCAGGCCGTGACTTGCATGCTGGCCTATGCCGGTCTGACCTGGGACGACGTGGTCAAGGTCGAATTCGGCGGCCACGGGCCGGCGGTCGATGGCATGGTCAACAACGAGGTCGACGCCTTCAACAACGCGACCTTCTCGGCGCTCAATCAGAAGATCGCGGCCTCGCCGCGCGGCATCTACTATCCGCCGGTGCCGCATAACGACGAGGAAGGCTGGAAGCGGCTGCAGGGCGTGGTGCCGTGGTACGAAAAGCACTTCGCGACCGAAGGCGTCGGCATCAAGAAGGAAGGCCAGGAGATGGCCGGCGTCGCCTATCCCGTGCTGGTGTCCTACGCCAAGATCGACGAGGACATCGGCTACAACATGACCAAGGCGATGCACAAGTTCTACGACGAGTACAAGGCCAGCGCTCCCGGCGCCAATGGCTGGGCGCTCGATCGTCAGAAGTGGAGCATCTTCGTGCCGTACCATCCCGGCGCGGTGAAGTACTACAAGGAGATCGGCGCGTGGCCCAAGGGCCAGGACGAGATCCAGGCCCGTTCGATGCTGCGCCAGAAGACGCTGATCGACGCCTGGAACGCCTTCGTCAAGAACGCCCCGTCGGACAAGGAGGCCTTCAAGGCCGGCTGGGAGAAGGCGCGTGCAGACGCGCTGAAGTCCAAGAACCTGATGGTCGTATTCGACACCTGGTAAGCGTCGCCTGACGACGCGGGCAGGGCGCGGAACGGGCTCCGTTCCGCGCCCGTCGCGCGTCTGCCTTCGTTTCACGTCGCAGCCGCCGGGAGTGATCAGCCATGGCCGGACCGTCAGCCCCCGCTCCGCAGAAGATCGTCGTCAAGGAAGACGATATTCCCGACTACGAGCTGGCGCGCACGCGCACGCTGCCGCTGGTCTGGCAGTACATCGTCGTGATCGCCACGCTGCTGGCGGTTGGGCTGGCGATGAACCAGATCTTCGCGTGGCGGTTCTTCATCGGCTACACGATCATCGAGGCGCAGTTCCTCTACGCCATCGTGGCGATCATGTTCGCCATGGTGTTCGTGGTCTTCCCGGCCTACAAGCGCCAGGATCGCACGATCGTTCCCTGGTACGACGCCGTGATGTTCGTTGCCTCGCTGGCGATCGGCGGTTACGCCGTCTGGTATTCCAACGACATCGTCGACCAGGCCTGGGAATACGCCTCGCCGCTGCATGGCAAGATCGTCGCGGTCTTCATGTGGGCGCTGGTTCTTGAGGCCGGCCGCCGCACCGGCGGCTGGCCGATCTTCTTCGTCGTGCTGGTGCTCTCGACCTACCCGATCTACGTCCATCTGATGCCCGAAGTGATCTCCGGCGTGCCGCAGACGCCGTTGAACACCGCCGCCTTCCACATGTTCAGCATCGAAAGCCTGCTGGGCATACCCATGCGAGCTTTCGCTTCGCTGGTGTTCGGCTTCATCATTTTCGGCATCGCTTTGCAGTACACCGGGGCGGGCTCTTTCTTCATCAATCTCGCCTTCGCGCTTCTGGGGCACGTCCGCGGCGGTCCCGCCAAGGTGGCGGTGTTCTCTTCCGGCTTGTTCGGCTCAATGTCCGGCGGGCCGGTGACCAACGTGCTGACCACGGGCACGCTCACGATTCCGGCCATGAAGCGGATGGGATTCTCGCCGAAATATGCCGGCGGCGTCGAAGCTTGCGCGTCGACCGGTGGCGTGCTGATGCCGCCGATCATGGGCGCCACGGCCTTCGTCATGGCGAACTTCCTGCAGATTTCCTACGTCGAGGTCGCCGTCGCCGCCGTGGTGCCGTCGCTGCTCTACTATTTCGGCCTGTTCGTGCAGATCGACGCCTATTCGGCGCGTCACGGCATGAAGGGTCTGCCGCGCGAGGAGCTGCTGCCGGTCTGGCAGGTCCTGAAGGCCGGCTGGAGCTATATCTTCGTCTTCGCGCTGCTGATCTTCATGTTGATCCATTTGCAGCAGGAGGCGCGCGCGCCGTTCTATGCCACAGCCCTGCTGCTGATCATCAACCAGTTCGACAAGCAGCATCGCATCAACTGGGAGAAGTTGCGGCGCTTCGTCTTCGCCACCGGTTTCCTGCTGGCGGAGCTGGCCGGCATTCTGGCGGCGATCGGGCTGGTGGTCGGCGCGCTGGTCAGCACCGGCATGGTCGGCACGATCACCAACGATCTGGTGTTCCTAGCCGGCAACAACACGCTGGTGCTGCTGCTGATGGGCGCGCTGACCTGCTTCATCCTCGGCATGGGCATGACGGTGACGGCGGCCTACATCTTCCTAGCGATCATCCTGGCGCCGGCGCTGATCAAGGCGGGCCTGGAGCCGCTGCCGGTGCACATGTTCCTGCTCTACTGGGGCATGCTGAGCTTCATTACGCCGCCGGTGGCGCTGGCCGCCTTCGCCGGCGCGTCGGTTGCCAAGGCCGACCCGATGGCCACCGGGTTCGAGGCCATGCGACTGGGAACGATCATCTATTTCATTCCCTTCTTCTTCGTCTACAACCCCGCGCTGCTGTTGCAGGGGCCGCTCGACGAGATCGTCATCGTCTGCGCCTCCGCCGCGTTCGGCATCGTGTTGCTGGGCGGCGCGCTGCAGAAATATCTGGTCGGAATTGGCCGCCTGCCCGATGGCCCGCTCGGCCTGGTGTGCCAGGTGCTGATCGCCCTGGGCGGACTGACCTTTGCGGCGCCCGGCGGCGACATGACGGGATTGAACCACGTGCAGCTGACCTTGGTGGCACTGGCGCTTGCCGGACCGGGCGTCGCCCTGGCCTGGGTCATGCGCAAGAAACCGGTGGTCGCCACCGGCTAGAACGGCTCAGGCGGCGACGATCTCGACCTCGACGCCGTGCAGCGCCGTGCTGTCGCCCATGTCGGTGCGCAGACCGGGGTTGAGCGCGTTGACGTTCAACCCGCCGGCGCTGTTGCCGGGCCAGCGCGTCTTGTGGGTCAGCGCCGTTCCTGGCGGCACGATGTCGGCGACGCGCAGTGTATGGGGCAGCGACGCCAGTTCGTTCAGCACCATGACGGGCTGGCCGTCGCGCAACTGGCGACTGGCCGCGTCGTCAGGGTGCAGCACGACATGCTGCCCGTCCAGCAATTCGCGAATGCGTGGGTCGTTGCCGTAGCTGGAATTCAGCAGCCACGGACCGGCCGGCGACAGCAGCCGCAGCGCGCCCGAACGCGGTGGCGCGTCGACCGACGGCAGCGCCGTGCGCGGCAGTCCCATCGCCACCGCCCGTTCGCTGGCCAGTTCGATGCGGCCGCTCGGCGTGGAGAATTTCAGGTCTTCATGCAGGATGACGGGCTCGTCGCTGATCGCGATCGTGCCGGCCTGCCGCAATGCCTCGAAAGTGAGTCCGGGGCGGAAGCGTTCGAGTTGCGCGGCGATGATTTCGGCGTCGCCTTCGTAGAGCCGCGGCTCGTCGAAGCCCATGGCGCGGGACAGGCGGCGGAAGATCTCCTGATTGGGCAGCGATTGGCCCAGCGGCTCCATCGTCTTTGCCTGGGCGCCCAGCGACAGATGGAAATAGGAACCGACCAGATCGTCGAACTCGAGAAAGCTCGCGGCCGGCAGCACGTAATCGGCGAACCGTGCGCTGTCGGTCATGAACGGGTCGACCACGACGGTGAACAGATCCTCGCGCTGCAGCGCCCGGTGCAGGCGGCGCTGGTCCGGCACCGAGGCGGCGATGTTCATGTTCCACACGAACAATCCGCGCGACCGCTCGCCATCCTCGAGATGGCGCGCCAGGTCCATATGGCTGATCTTGGGTATCGGTTTTTGCGCCAGTTCGGGCGCCGACAGGCTGTCCATGTCGAGGCGCCGCGTCGCGCCCTTGCCGTTCAGGTAGTAGAGGCCGGCGCCGGGTTTGCCGATATTGCCGGTCGCTGCCGGTAGCAGCGCGCAGGCCCGCATGACGTTGCCGCCCTGCGGCTGGCGCTGCAGGCCCTGGCCCAGCCACAGCAGCGACGGGCCGGCGCCGTAGAGCCGGGCGGCGCGCTCGACCAGTGCTGCCGGAACGCCCGTCTGGCTCTCGGTCCAGTGCGGGTCGCAGGCGAGCGCCTGCACTTCGATCTCGCTCCAGCCGACCGTATGCGCGTCGATGAAGCGTCGATCGATCAGCCCGTCGCGGATCAGCACGTGCAGCATACCGTAGGCGAGGGCGGCGTCGCTGCCCGGGCGCAACTGCAGATGCAGGTCGGCGGCCGCGGCGGTATCGGTGCGCACCGGGTCGACCACGATCTTCACCGCCGGCGTTTCAGGCAGCCAGTGTTTATGCGCATGCGGCGCGGAGGCGGAGGGATTGACGCCCCACAGCAGGACGCATTTGGAGTCCCGCGCGGTGCGCGGATCGAAGCCGGCGACGGCGGTGCCGATCGTCAGCTCGAGCGCCACGTAGCCCGCCTGGTTGCAGACCGTGTCGGGGTCCGCCTCGGTTGCGCCCAATCTGTTGAAGAAGCGCTGCGGAAAATTGTTGGCGATGACCGAGCAGGTGCCGGTGTAGTGGCAGTTGACGATCGATTGCGGGCCATGCGCGGCGCTGATCGACTTCAGGCGCGCGGCGATGTCCGCCAGCGCCTCGTCCCAGCTCACGGGTTCGAACTGTCCACTGCCCTTGCGGCCGCTGCGGCGCAGCGGCGTCAGCAGCCGCTGCTTCGGATCGCGCCAGACGCCGTTATAGGCAATGGCGCATTTGCCGCACAGGGCGCCACGGCTCACCGGATGGTCCGGATCGCCAAGCACGCGCCGCACTGCGCCGTCGCGGCGCACCACGACGATGCCGCAGGCGTCGTAGCAGTCGCGTGGACAGGTCGTCTTGATGTGCTCGCGTTCCATTGCGGGGTCCTCGGACTTGTCGGACGATCATCGACCATTCTGCGGCCGATGTCTGGCACTCGGGTTGCGCAATTCGCATGGCGCCTCAGATGGTTGCGCTCTGGCTGGGCGGCGGCAAGTGGTTGATTGTCGCCCGACAAAGTAGCCGCGGGCGGGACGTTGCGACGTGCTATGCTCGGGCAGCCTGGGGAGGTGCCGATGACACCGCGCGAACGCTATGCCGGACTCTATGTGGCCCCGTTGCTGCCGATGGACAGCGACTACAACCCCGATATCAAACGCTATCTGGCCCATTGCCGGCGCCTGCTGGACGATGGCTGCCATGGTCTGATGCCGCTCGGTTCCACAGGCGAGGCGCACTCGCTTACCGTGGCCGAGCGATTGAAGCTGATGGATGCGCTGGCCGAGAATGGCCTGCCGATGGACCGCATGATCGTCGGCGCCAGCGCGCTGGCCTGGCCCGATGCGGTGGCGCTGATCCGGCATGCGACCAAGCTCGGGGCGCGCGCTGTGGCGACGCAGCCGGCCTTCTACTACAAGGGCAGCGATGAGGGTCTCCATTCCTACTTCAAACTTCTGGTCGACAAGGTCGCCGACTCCAACCTGCGGCTGATCATCTACGACTGGGAAGCCAATATCGGGGTCAAGTTCTCGACCGCCCTGCTCGAGCGGCTGTTCGGCGATTTCCCCGACCACATCGTCGGCATCAAGGACAGCAACGGCAATTTCGAACAGATCGCCGAACGCTGTCGCCGCTTCCCCGACAGGGCGGTGATCGCCGGCACCGACGTCTCGCAGCTCGCCTGCCTGCGGGCCGGCGGTCGCGGCGCCATGTCGGCGTCGGGCAACATTCTCTATCCGACCATGCTGGAACTGCACCGCAGCTTCGCCAGCGAAAAGGGCGAAACCTGCCAGCAGGCGATCGACGCCTTCGGCGCGCTGCTGCGCCCGCTGGGTTTCTTCGCGGCGCTCAAGGCGACCATGGCGCATGTCTCGGGCGATCCCGCCTGGCGCACCGCCCGCCCACCCGTCGCGCCCCTGTCTGCAGCCGATCAGGCGACGCTGGAAGCCGGGCTGGCGCGGCTGGGCATCGGGCGGAAGATGGCCGCGGAATAGGGACGACAAGACGCTGTAGCGAAGCCCCGTCCGCCATGGTTTCATAGCCTCAAAGCAAGACTTCGCCTTTGAGGAAACCATGTCGTCCGCCGCTCCCAATCTGCCGAATACCCCGTCGCCGCTTTCCGCGCCCGATTCGACGCCCTTCGAGGCCATTCCCGACATGGTCGCGGGTTGGGCCCGCAAACAGCCGCAACGCCGGGCGCTTTTGTGCGACGGCAGGGCGGTAAGCTGGGGCGAGTTCGGTTCGGCGATCGATCGCATCGCCAATGCCCTCCTCGCCATGGGCTTCAAGCCCGGCGACAAGGCGGCCGTGCTGGCCTATCCGTCGATCGAATACGTCGAGACCTTCTTCGGCATCCTGCGGGCCGGCGGCTGCGTCGTCCCGCTGTCGACCATGGCCGGCGCCGACCAGCTCAAGATGATGATCGAGGACGCCGACAGCCGCGTGTTCTTCCTCGGCGCCGGCATGCGCGAACTGGCCGCGCCCTTCGCCGACCGCATCGAAGGCCTGCTGCCCAATGGCCGCATCGCCTTCGATTTCGCCGCCCCCGGCTGGCAGAGCTTCGATGCCTGGATGCAGGCGGGCAAGGACGAGGCACCCGGCGTACCGGTCGACTCGGAAATGGCCTTCAACCTGATCTACTCGTCGGGCACCACCGGCGTTCCAAAGGGCATCCTGCACAATCACGGTCTGCGCTGGTTCCTGATCAAGCGCTGGGAAGGCATGGGCTTCGCGCCCGACACGATCAGCCTCGTCTCGACCCCGCTCTATTCCAACACCACCCTGGTCGCCGTGCTGCCGACCCTGTCGATGGGCGGCTCGATCGTGCTGATGAAGAAATTCGACGTGGTCGAGTTCCTGAAGCTGGCGCAGCAGGAGAAGGTGACGCACGCCATGCTGGTGCCGGTGCAGTACCAGCGCATCCTGGCGCATCCCGATTTCGACGATTACGACCTCTCGTCCTTCCGCATGAAGCTTTCGACCAGCGCGCCGCTGCGGCTCGATACCAAGCGGCAGATCGCCACCCGCTGGCCGGGCGGCATGATCGAGGTCTACGGCCTGACCGAAGGCGGCGGCTCGTGCATGCTCGACGTCAAGGCCCATCCCGACAAGCTGCATACGGTGGGCCAGCCGGGCTTCGGCACCGAGATGAAGATCCTCGACGAGCAGGGCAACGAAGTGCCGCGCGGGCAGGCGGGCGAACTGGTCGGCCGCTCCTACACGATGATGAGCGGCTACTACAAGCAACCCGGCAAGACCTCGGAGATGCTTTGGCACGACAAGGACGGCCGCGCCTTCTTCCGCTCGGGCGATCTCGGCCGCATGGACGAGGACGGCTTCGTCACGCTGCTGGATCGCAAGAAGGACATGATCATCTCCGGCGGCTTCAACATCTACGCCGCCGATCTCGAGGCCGTGCTGGCGCGCCATTCCGACGTCGCCGACGTGGCGGTGATCGGCATTCCGTCCGACCAGTGGGGCGAGAGCCCGCTCGGTCTCGTGGTGCGCAAGGACGGCGCGAAGATCAGCGAGGAAGCGCTGAAGGAGTGGGCCAACGAGCAGCTCGGCAAGACCCAACGCCTCGCCGCCATCGAGTTCCGCGACCACCTCGAACGCAGCACCATCGGCAAGGTGCTGAAGAAAGAGCTGCGCGCGCCGTACTGGGCCAAGGCGGGACGATCGATATAAAGCGGCGTTTCCCCAAATCCGTCATCCCCGCGAAAGCGGGGATCTCAGGCGGACGAGTTTGAGCGCGTGATGGAAGACGCCTCCATTGACGCTGCAGTTTGCTTTTGAGAAAGATCCCCGCTTTCGCGGGGATGACGGTGTGGGAAGGGGAAGAAGGGCATAGAGAGCGCGACGTTTACTCCACCATCCCCAGCATATATTCCCGCTTCAGCCCGACCTTTTCCCCCGACTCCAGCAGCTGGCCGAACGTGGTGGGATCAACCGGCACGCCCTTGGCGGTGCGCGCCTCCTTGGTGCGCAGTTCGGGTTCGCCGGCGACCATGACCTGATCGACGCCCGGGGCGCGGGGCGAGGCCTTGACGTAGTCGATCATGGTGGCGACCTCGCGCTCGATATAGGAGCGGTCCGCAAGGCGGTTCGGGTCGAACACGATCGACAGCATGTTGTTGACCACCGATTTGTCGCGCGGGTTGCCGTCATGGATGGTGCCGCCACCGCAGAAGGCGCCGGCGAAAAGCTCCGCGATCAGCGCCAGACCGGAGCCCTTGTGATCGCCCATCGGCAATATCGCGCCCATGTGCTCGCCGAACATGGTGGTCGGATCGGTGGTCGGCTGGCCTTTGCTGTCGATCAGCATGCCGTCTTCCATCGGTTCGCCCTTGTTCATCGCCACGCGCACCTTGCCCAGCGCCACTTTCGACGTGGCGAAGTCGAGGATAACGGCCGGTTTGCCGCCCCCGGCCGGGATCGAGATGGCGATGGGATTGGTGGCGAAGCGCGCATCGGCGCCGCCCCAGGGCGCCACCAGCGGCGCGTGCCCCGTGACGTTGACGAAATGGATCGAGGACAGGCCGGCGGCCGCCGTCATCTCGGCATAAGTGCCGATGCGGCCCATGTGATGGCAATTGCGCAGCGCCACCAGGGTCAGCCCGTCGCGTCTGGCGCGCTCGATGCCCATAGCGGTCGCGTCATGCGCCATGACCTGGCCCGAAGCGTTGTCGCCCTCGATCACGATCATCGGCCCGTTGTCCGATACGACCTGGATGCTGCCATTGGTCTTCAACAGCCCCGCCAGCCGATCGTCGATATAGCGCGGGATCATGCCGACGCCGTGGCTGTCGTGGCCCTTGAGGTTGGCTTCGACCAGATGGTCGGCGACGATCTTCGTCTCGCGCTGGTTGGAACCGGAAGCGGCCAGGATGGCGGCGACCATGCGGTTGAGCTTGGCGGGCGGAATGTAATGCAAGGCGTTTTTCCCTGGAGAGATTTTATTTCCCAGTTTGCTATGGTTGCGGGCGAAAGCACAACCACGGGTCCTCTGAGGAATACGCCACCATGCTGGAACACAAGCCGGAGCTGCTCTCGGCCCATCTCTTCACCCTGACCTTGGAACTCGGCCCGGTCCACGACATCGGCGCCACGCCCAACGGCCATCGCCGCATCGTCGAGGTCGCCGGCGGCCGTTTCGAGGGCGAGGAGTTCAGCGGCCGCGTTCTGCCCGGCGGCGGCGACTGGATCATGATGCGGCCCGACGAGGTGGTGCAGCTCGACGTTCGCCTGACCCTGAAGACCGACGACGGGCATCTCGTCTACATGATCTATCGCGGCATGCGGCACGGGCCGGCCTGGGTCATGGACAAGCTCAACAAGGGCGAGAAGGTCGATCCGACGCAGTATTATTTCCGCACCACGCCGCTGTTCGAGACGGCGTCGGAAAAATACGGCTTCCTCAATCGCATCGTCACCGTCGCCACCGGCCGTCGCGAGCCCAAGGGCCCGATCTACGACGTGTTCCAGATTCTGTAGAGTCGGCTACTTGCGCAGATAGGAGATCGTCGACCCGTCCGGCGCTTTGAACCGCGTTGCCGTCCACTGGCCGGCGGCGTCGAACCAGATGTCCTTGCGCAGATCGCCGCTGATCGCGAAATGCTCGGCCGATTTGATGCCGGATGCCGTGGCCACGGTTTCGCTTCCCAGTGGCCGCACGGCGAAGTCGATGCGCTGGCCGGTCTGGGTGTTGATCAGCGGCCTTCCCTCGAGCCAGGCGCGGTTCCAGTGGCTCGACGGCATGGCATTGGCGGGGAACGCCGTTTCGCCGGTCGCCGTTCGCACGACGAAGCCATCGGGCCGGGCACGGCCGGAAACCTCGTGTCGTTCGCCGTTGTCGTCGGTTGTGGTCTGCAGCGCCACCAGCCGTCCGCCGGCCCAGCTTTCCTGCGCCCGATGCCGATAGCGATAGAGGCTCATGCCGAGAAAGGTGACGTTGAGGTCGATGTCGACCTCGACCGTCAGTCGCTCGCCGTCCCGGTTGAACCGTACTTCGTGCGTGCCGATTTCCGCCTCATCGCGCATGACGCGGAAACCGATCCGGCCGGTTTCCGGTATGCCTGTTCCGGCCGGTTCGACCACGGCCGCCACGGCCTGCTGCGCCTGGGCACCGGCGGTCTGCGGCAGCAGGAATATCAGGCAGAGAAGGGCTGGAACCGTCCGGCGCATGCCAGCGTTACGCAAGATAGCGTCCGGCGGATCATCGGCGCCGCCGGCTGTCGCTTGTCCGAATGCCGCTTCACGGAGGTTTCCCATGAAAACAGTTCGTACCCTCGTCTTGGCGCAGGCGCTGGGCCTGGGGGCGGCGACCCTCGGCCTGTCCGGTTTCGGCGCCGCGGCGCTGGCGCAGTCGGGCTGGCAGAAGGTCGAAGGCGCCGGCGGCACCTACACCGCCAGCCTGCCGGCCCCCGCAGTCCAGGACACCAGGACCTATCAAAGCGACAAGGGCCCGGTGGTCGTGTCGTCCTATCGCGCCGAGGCCGGTAATGGCTACTGGGCCGCGGGCACCATCACCTACGACAAGAAGCTCAACCGCTCGGCGGACCAGATGCTGGACGACGTGCGAAACGGCGTTATCGCCCGCTCGAAGGGCACGCTGGCGTCGGAGAAGTCGGTCTCGACCGGCGGCGCGCCGGGGCGCGAACTGGTCTATGCGGTGAAGAACGAGCAGGGCACCTATCATGTGCGCCAGCGTTTCTACGTCGCCTCGCCGACCCGGATCGTGCAGGCCGCCTATGTCGGCGCGCCGGGCAGCGAGAATGCCGCCGACGTCTCGCGCTTCATGGAGTCGGTGAAGGTCACGAAACAGTAGAGATCGTGGCGGAAGGCGTCAGATGACGCCTTCCTGCCGCAATCCGGCGATCTCGCGCTCGCTGTAGCCCAGCTGGCCGAGAATCTGCTCGGTGTGTTCGCTCAGGGTCGGCGGCCGCAGGCGGATTTCGCCCGGCGTGCGCGACAGCTTGACGGGCGGCGTCACGACGGGCGCCGGCTTCGGCAGGCCGGGATAGTCAACCTCCTGCAGGAAACCGACCGACTTGATATGCACGTCGTCGAGCGCCTGTTGCGGGCTGTAGACCGGCCCGGCCGGAATGCGCGCCTTGCCGAGCAGTTCCAGCGCCTCCGCACTGGTGCGTTCGGCGCACCACGCCGCGCAGCGTTCGCTCAGCGCGATGCTGTTGTCGCCGCGCGACTGGTCGTCCTTGAAGCGCGGATCGTTGACCCATTGGTCTTCTTCGCCCATCAGCCGCGCCCAGCGCCGAAACAGCGGGCCGCCGATCGCCATGACGAAGATCCAGCCATCCTTGGTCTTGAAGCAGTCGGACGGGCCGGCGCCCCAGCCGCGGTTCATTTGCGCCTTGCGGTCGGGATTGATCAGGTCCTGCTCGATCAGATGCGTATCGGCGAAATTGAGCGCGGTGTGCAGCAGCGCGGTTTCGACGAGCTGGCCCTTGCCCGATTTCTCGCGCTCCAGCAGCGCCGCCAGCACGCCGACGGCGCCAAGCGTCGCCGTGCCGAAATCGACCACCGGCACCGCCGTGCGCATCGGCGTTTCGCCGTCGCCCGACAGATACATGGCGCCCGACATCGCCTGGCCGACCGTGTCGAAGCCGACGCGTTCGGCATAAGGCCCGGTCGAGCCGAACGTCGAGTTCATGAACATGATGATGCGCGGGTTGAGCTTGGCCAGCGTGTCGTAGTCGAGCCCCATCTGCTTGAGCTGCACCAGCGGCAGGTTGGCGACCACCACGTCGGCGGTCTTCGCCAGCTTGCGGACGATCTCGCGGCCCTTCTCGGACATCGGATCGAGCGTGATGCCGAGCTTGTTGCGGTTCATCTGCATGTAGCCGGCGCCGGTGCCGTCGCTGCCGACCGGGGCGGTGTAGCGGTCCTCGCTGCCGTCGCGCTTTTCGACGCGGATCACCTCGGCGCCGAAATCGCCCAGCAGCGCGGCGCAGAACGGGCCCGCGATATAGCGCCCGAAGTCGAGAACGCGGATTCCGTCCAGCACGCCTGGCATCGTTTGCACTCCTGTCGCGAATTCCGAATAGGCGTTCATATATAGCCGCGCACGCCGGTCCTATCCAGCGGCGTGATGGTCGTCCGTGTCGCGATACGGAATGCGGACGACCTCAGGCCGTGGAAACCCGCCTGCGGCAGAGCAGCCATGCCAGAATCAGGGCCGGCGCCGTCACGACCACCGCGCCGATCGACATCTGGGTTGGCGTGAAGGGCATCAGCCCGCCGCCCGGCGCCACGAACATCAGGCCGCCGACGAACAGCGCCGCCCGCACCGGCCATTCCAGGATCCCGCAGCGTCGCAGGTCGCCGACGAAGGCCTGGTAGCCCTGCAGCGCGGCGGTGACGAACCAGATGCCGAGCAGCGCCGTCGCGAAATGCAGCGCCGAATTGGCCAGCGGTCCCTGCAGCACCATCGTGGGATTGAGCACGAAGAACAGCGGCACGAAATAGATGATCGCGCCGACCTTCATCGCGTGGAAGCCGGTCTCGATGGCATTGGCCTTGGCGACCGACGCCGCGGCGAAGGCGGCCAGCGCCACCGGCGGCGTGATGAACGACACCATGCCCCAGTACATGATGTACATGTGCACCGCCAGCGGGTTGAGCCCGACCTGGATCAGCGCCGGCGCCAGCAGCACCGCGAGGAAGATGTAGCAGGCGGTGATCGTCATCCCCATGCCGAGGATGAAGCTGGTCACCGCCCCCATGATCAGCAGCAGGAAGACGTTGCCGCCGGCGACGCTGAGCAGCTCGCCCGTCAGGGGGCCGGTCAGGCCGGTCACCGAGAAAGCGCCGACCAGCAGGCCGGCGCCGGCCAGGATCGACGCCAGTTCGACGAACAGCTTGCCGGCGCTGGCGATGAAGTCGAGCACTTCGGCGCGGCCCCAGCGGCGGTCGGAGAACAGCTGGTTGAGCACCAGCAGCAGCGCCGTCGCCAGCCATGGCGCCCAGTTCTCCCGCTTCATGACCAGCAGCAGGAACACCAGCAGCACGATGACGAAGACGAAATACCAGCCCTTGCGGAAGGTCTGCCCGATCGGCGGCAGCGTGGCCTTCTCGAGACCTTTCATGCCGTTGCGGCCGGCCAGGCTGTCGATCTGCATGAACAGCGCGAAGTAGAACAGCAGCGCCGGGATCGCCGCCGCCAGCGCCACCTCGGCGTAGGAGATGTTGAGGAACTCCGCCATGATGAAGGCGGTGGCCCCCATCACCGGCGGCGCCAGCACCGCGCCGGTGGAGGCGCAAGCCTCGATGGCGCCGGCGACCGACGGCTTGAAGCCGGTGCGCTTCATGGCCGGGATCGTCATGGTGCCGGTGGTCAGCACGTTGGAGATCACCGAACCGCTCATCGAGCCCAGCAGGCCCGAGGAGAAGATCGCCACCTTGGCGGGGCCGCCGCGCACGTGGCCGAGCAGCGCGAACGCCAGGTTGATGAAGAACTCGCCGGCGCCGGTGTATTGCAGGGCGATGCCGAAGATCAGGAAGCCGATGACCAGTTCGGCGAAGGCCCGCATCGGGATGCCGAGAATGCTTTCGGCCGAGAACACGTGATAGGCGGCGGTCTCGAGCAGGCCGATCGACTGGGCGCTGAACGGCGGCGGCACGTAGCCGGCGTAGATCGGGTACAGCGAGAACACCAGCATCACGACCATGAGCACGGTGCCGCCGGCGCGACGCAGCGCCTCGATCACCAGCACCCACATGGCGAGGCCGGCCAGCATGGCGCTTTCCGGCGCGGCGTATTCCCAGCCCGAGGCGGCCGACTGTCGCGCCGTCGCGATCAACCAGATGGCGAGGCCGGTGGTCGCCAGGAAGAGGAGTATGTCGTACCAGGGCACCCGGTCGGGGCTGATGCCCGGCTTGATCGGAAACACGATGAAGGTCATCGGCATCAGCAGCGCGATGAGACCCCAGTAGTATTCCGTATTCAGCAGCGTGAATTCGACGAAGAAGCGGATGCCGAATTGCTGATTGATGCACAGCAGGGTGACGATCGTGGTCCACGCGATGAGAAGCGCATACCACGGTTTCGAGAGCCGTTGGGTGCGGGCTGGACCCGCACCCGACGAATCGTCGACGGATGTTTCGCTCATGGACGAGCGGTGCGAAAGGCTGTCGCCGGAGGCGAAAAGCCTATTCGAACACCGGATCCATGCCGGCCTTCGTCAGGGCCGCGGCGCGCGCCTTCATCCAGCCTTCGAGGAACTTGTCGTCCGCCGGCTTGGTCCCGACATAGGCCTTCCAGGCGCTGGCCAGCGTCGCCTGGCGCTTCAGCAGCTTGTCGTTGTGCTTCTGGGCGGCATCGGTCCACACGCCGGCTTCCTTGAACGCCTTCACGGTGCCGGCATGGTACGGCAGCACCCAGGTCAGGTTCTGGCGCTTCAGCTCGAAGCCGTCGGCGCCCGGCGCTCCGTCCTTGTAGGCGCCGTACTGGTCGATCATGCCCTTGGCGACCGAATAGACGAAGTCGGCCGGCTGCGAGGCGTAGACCATCACGATCGGATAGGGATACGAGGCCGTCTCGAGCGGCTTGTCCTTGGTGATGCCGGCGCCGCAGGTCGCGGTGTGCGGATAGAAGTACGGGCCGACCTTGTCGACGCGCGCCCATGCCGCCTTGTCGCCGGCCGGCATCGGCGGCCACATGATGCCGCGCGGCGAGGCCTCTAGCTCCTTGGCGGGGCCGGTAATGGTCGAACCGAACGCGGCGTCGACCTCGTTGTTGACCATGCCCTTCCACATGGCGCCGTAGTTCGAGAACTCGACGATTTTGACGTCGCCCTTCTTGACGCCGCCATAGGCCATGATCGCCAGCGCGTTCTGGTTCAGCGCCGGCGAACCGACGACGAAGCCGACGCGCTTGCCCTTGAGATCCTTCACTTCCTTGACGCCGGCGTCGCCCGCGACGCCCAGGGTCAGGCCGTTGCAGGCGGTCGACGTCATGATGATCTGCAGCGGCTGCGGGCCCCAGTCCTTGGCGCCGAACTCGAACAGGCCTTCCTGCGCGAAGTACGAGCCGATGCCCATGGCCGACACCTGGGCGCGGCCGGCCTTCAGCGGCGCCAGGCGGGCGATGTCGTTGCCGGCCGGCAGCACGCGGATTTCGGAGTTGTACTTGGCCTTGAAGGCCTGGCCGATGGCGACGGCCATGTTGAAGCCCGACGTGCCCGTGTCGTAGGCCGTCCAGGACATCTGCGCCGGCAGTTTCACTTCGGCCACGGCCGGCACGGCCGCGACGCTCGCCAGCAGCGCAGCGGCCGCGACGGAAAGATGACGGATCTTCATGTAAGTCCTCCCTGTTGACTGATTTGTTTGATTTTTATGGCGTGCCGCAGTTGCGAGACGCGTTGTTTGATTTCGCCGCAGTGTAATGATCCCTGAACCGCCTGCAACCACAAACGCCTGCACTGCGCGCTGGCCGTTTCGTGCGACGGAATGCCGGCGAACGATCGGCGCGCGCTTGACCGGACAGTGTCGGCTTCGCACCATCGCGCCTGTGCCGCCCGAGGAGACCGATGTCCGAACCACAGTTGAAGATCGTCCCCTGCGCCGGCTCCCGTCCCATCGCTCCGCGCCAGTCGGCTTTCACGCGCCGCTTCTGGGAGGCGCTGGGCGCCGGGCGCTTCGAGACCACTTTCTGTCTCGATTGCGCGCTGCCGGCGTTTCCGCCGCGGCCGTTCTGCCCCCATTGCTGGAGCGACCGCATCGAATGGCGCTCCTTGAGCGGGCGCGGGCGGCTTTACAGCCAGACCAGGGTGCATGCCGCCTCGACCGCGTTCGCCGCACAGGCGCCCTATCGGCTCGGACTGGTCGATCTGGAAGAGGGCCTGCGGGTCGCCACGCGTTTGGTCGCGGACCAGGCGCCGGCGCTCGATACGCCAGTGCGCCTGGTCGTGCTGTCCTATTCCGACGGGCCGCTGTTCGGCGCCGAGCCCGCCTGAACTACTGCGCCGCCTGCTGCGCCAGCGTGCGGTTGGCGTCGCGGCATTTGGCGGCCCACACCGGCATGTCGCACTCGTCGAACAAGGCGGCGGCGGCCTCCAGGTCGGCATGCGCATCCGGCGCATTGTCCGCCGCGGCCCGCGCCAGGCCGCGGTCGAACAGCGCATGGCCCTGCAAGGGGCGCATGCGCAGCCCGCGCGCGGTTTCCACGGCGCGCGTCAGAATATCGGCGGCCTCTTCGTGGCGGCCGGCATGGGCGGCGATCAGACCCTCGAGCCGGTCGGCCCAGCCCTGGCCGGCGACGTCGGCGGCGCGCTCGGCCTGCGCCCGCGCATCGGCCAGCGCCTGGCGCGCCTGATCGGCCTCTCCCTTGAGCGCCAGAACCTCGCCCAGCCAAAGATAGGGCAGGGGCGTCTTCTGCGAGCCGGGCAGGTGGTTGCGGTCGACGGCGAAGCGCAGCGGCTCGATCGCCTCGTCCAGCCGGCCGGCAGCGGTCATCGCGCGGCCCAGCAGGCCCGAGATATAGCCCATCACAGCCACGGCCTGCGCCGTGCGGGCCAGCAGCAGGGCGCGCTGCAGCAGCGGGATGGCATTGTCGATGTCGCCCTGATAGGTGGCGTAATAGCCCATGGCAATGTGGGTGGCGACGATGCTGTAGGTGTCGCGGCTTTCGAGCGCGATCTGGGTCGCCTCGGCGTTGATGCGTCTGGCGCTGGCGAAATCGCCTAGCTCGCTGAGCGCCGCCACCATGTAGTTGCGCGCGAACACGCTGGTCAGCCCGCTCATGCCCAGCCGCTCGTTGGCCAGCGGTCCCTTGAGGATGTCGCACACCCGTTCCAGCGTCGTCAGCGTCTCGCGGAACGAGCCATGCTGGTATTGCGCCAGCCCGACGCGGAACAGCGCCATCGCTAGCAGCCGCGGATCGTCGAGCCGCTCGGCCATCACCCGGGCGCGGCGCGCGAAGGCGAGCGCCTGCGGCCCGTCGCCCGAGACCCAGTGCTGCGCCGACAGGTACGTCCAGGTCGCTGCCAGCCGCTTCTCGTCGCCGATCGACTGCGCCAGCGCCTCGGCGCGCTCGAGACTCTCCAGCACCGCCGCGTCGGCGACCCCCAGCACCGCCCAGACGCCGCGCAGCTTGAGGATGGCGTCGATCGTGCGCCGGGCGGCATCGGGCGTCTGCTCCAGCCCGTCAAGCGCCTGCAGCGCCGCCGACAGATGCGCCGCCGCCTCGCGATAGGCGCCCTGCGCCAGGGCGCGGTCCGCCGCCTGCTCCTGGTAGGCCGACGCCTTGACCCAGGCGCGGCCCAGCGTGGCGTGCAGGGCGAGCTGCTCGATATGCTCTTCGACCGCGGAGCCGCTCTCGATCGCCTCGACGATGCGGCGATGGATCGATTCCTGGCGTCGCTTGAGCATCGAATCGAGCACCGCGTCGCGCATCAGCGCATGGCCGAAGGCGTACTCGACGTCGGGATAGAGGCCGACCACGCGCAGCACCTCGGCATGCCGCGCCTCCGACAGCGCGTTCTGCAGTTCCTCCGCGCCCATGCGCGCGATCTGTTCCAGCAGGTTGAGCGGCACCACCGCGCCGATCACCGCCGCCAGCTCGAGCACGGCGAAACAGGAGGGCGACAGCCGGTCGATGCGCGCGGCCAGCACCGAATGCACCGAAGCCGGGACCTGCACTTTCTCCGGCGCGTCGCTGCAGACATAGCCATCGCCCTGCCGCACCAGCACGCCTTCCTGGACCAGCGCGCGCACGCATTGTTCCAGGAACAGCGGATTGCCGCCGGTCTGGTCGGCCAGCGTCCGCTTCAGCGACGCCAGCGACTCGTCGCCGCCGATCAGCGATTCCAGGAAGCGGCCGGCCTCGTCGGCGGTCAGCGGCAGTAGCCGCGCCTGCGTGCAGTCGGGACGGCCGCTCCAGCGCGGTTGGTACTCCGGCCGGTAGCTGACGAGGAGCAGCAGCCGCATGGCCGACAGCGACTCGATCATCGCCTCGATCACCGCCTCGCTCTCGCCGTCGATCCAGTGCAGATCCTCGATGACCACGATCAGCGGCCGCTGCTGGGTTGCGAAGGCGATCAGCCGGCGGCAGGCTTCCATGACCTGGCGTCGCCGCGCGTCCGGTTCGAGCGCGTTCCACTCGGCGTCGATGTCGCCGCCGACCAGGATCGAGGCCAGCGGCCGGGTGATCGAGTCCAGCCCGGGATCGAGCGCCACCAGCCGGGCCTGGACGCGCTTGAGGACTTCCGGCGCGGTGAAGCTTTCGCCGATGCCGAAGAAATTACGGATCATGCCGCCGATGGCGTTGTAGGCGATGGTCTGGCCATAGGGCGCAGTGCCGCCGATCAACACGCCGCAATCGGCGGCGGCGGGAGAGGACACCAGTTCGTGGATCAGGCGCGACTTGCCGATGCCGGCCTCGCCGATCAGCGCCACGGTCTGGCCGACGCCGGCATTCACCTTCTCGAGCAGCTCGTCCAGCGTGCGCCGCTCCTCGGCCCGGCCGGTGAAGCCGCTCAGCGAGGCGCCGGCAGCCGCCTGCCAGCGGCTGCGCGGGCTGACGGCGCCATTCAGCCGATAGATCTCCATTGGCGCCGCTATGCCCTTGACCTCGCGCGGGCCCAGGGACTGCGCATCGATATAGGCTTCGGCCAGGGCAAAAGTCGTCGGACTGAGCGTCACCTCGCCGCCGGCCGACATCTGTTCCATGCGGGCGGCCAGATGCACGGCATCGCCGACGGCGTTGTATTCCATGCCGAGGTCGGTCTTGCGGGCGCGCGCCAGCACTTCGCCGGAATTCAGGCCGACGCGGATGCTGATGCTGCCGTCGCCCAGTTCCGCCACCCGCCGCTGCATGGCCAGCGCCGCGTAGCAGGCGCGCACGGCGTGGTCCTCGTGCGCCACCGGGGCGCCGAACAGCGCCATGATGCCGTCGCCCATGATCTGGCACACCGTGCCGTCGTAGCGGTTGACGGTCTCGACCATGGCGCGCACGGCAGGCTCGAGCTTGGCCAGGGTCTCTTCCGGATCGAGCCCGGCGATCATCGCCGTCGAGCCGCGTATGTCGGCGAACAGCACGGTGACGATCTTGATCTGTCCGTCCATCGCCGCCGGGGCCTGTTCCAGGCGGCCGCCGATGCGCCCGGCGGCGCCTGCGTCGGGCCGGGCCTGGGCGCCGCCAGTCGCCGCGCCGGCCACCGGCCGGCCGCAGCCGCCGCAGAAGCGGTCGTCGGGACCGTTCTCGAAGCCGCAGCTCGAGCAGGCGGCCGCCAGCGCGGCCCCGCAGCGGGAGCAGAACCGTCGCCCGGGCGCGTTGACGGCATGGCACTTGGCGCAGTTCATGACAATGGCGATTTCGCTTCTGGACGGATGCGGCTCGCACGCTGGTCGCGCCGTGGTATGATGATAGCGTCATTTTCCGTCGGCGACAAAACCGCCGGCGTTCGTCGGGGGCCTCACTTGTTTGCAGAAGCGTTTCTCTGGATGACGCGGCAGTCGCCGCGCCTGCGCCGCACCTTGTGGCGCCGGCTGTTCGAATTCCTGGCCGGCAACTACGGCGACGTCGGCTGGTGGCGCTACATGAATTACGGCTTCGCGCCGCTGGAAGCATCCGACAACGAGCCGGAGCTGGCGCCCGACGATGCCCCCGACCGCTACGCCATCAATCTCTACCATCACGTCGCGACGCGGGTTGCGGTTCGAGACCGTGACGTTCTGGAAGTCGGTTGCGGCCGCGGCGGCGGCAGCTCCTATATCGCGCGCTACTTGAAGCCGCGCCGAATGGTCGGCATCGATATTTCGCGCAACGCCGTGGCGTTCTGCCGCCGCGTCAATTCCGCCGCCAATCTCGAGTACCGGCACGGCGACGCTGAGGCGCTGCCGTTTCCCGACAGCAGCTTCGACGCCGTGGTCAACGTCGAGTCCTCGTTCTGCTACGGCAGTTTCGACGGCTTCATCGCCGAGGTGGCGCGCGTGCTGCGGCCGGGCGGCCATCTGCTGCTGGCCGACATCAGGCTGGCGGAAGAGGTCGAGGAGCTCGACGCCGCCCTGGCGCGCTCGCCGCTGCAGGTCGTCGACCGGCGCGACATCACCGCCAACGTCGTCGAGGCGCTGGCGCGCGACAGCGAGCGCCGCGCCGGCGCCAAGGGCGATCGCGTGGCGCCTCCATTGCGCGGCCTGTTCGACACGTTTCTCGGCGTCGAGGGCACGCGCATTCCGGTGCATCTGCGGCAGCGCGAGATGATCTATCTCAGCTATTGCCTGCGCAAGCCGCCGGTCGCCGAAGACCCGGCGATCGTGGCCGCCGAGACGGCCGCGGCGTTCTGAATCGAACCGTTCCTCAATCGAACAGCGGCTTGATCGAGCCCCAGAGCATGCCAGAGAGCAGGCCGAGACTCATCAGCGCCGCCACCCAGGGCAGCCAGCGCCGCCGCGCCGGCTGCGTTTCGGCCGTCTCGTCGTAGTCGCGATTCTGCCAGTCATGCGCCGGCTCGCCGGCGCCGGGTTTGGTGGCGGGGTCCAAGCTGTTGCTCCTGTGGCTATTCCGCCGCCTGCTGCGCCTTCAGCTTCGCCCGCAGCGCGCGCAGCGAACCGCCGTCCTTGACCTTGCCGGGCAGGGGATGGCCGACGATCTTTTCCGCCATCTGCGCGCATTCGATCAGCGCCTCGAGATCGAGCCCGGTATCGATGCCCATCTCCTCGCACATGAAGGCGAAATCCTCGGTGCAGATGTTGCCGGCGGCCCCGGCATGGGCGGCGAACGGGCAGCCGCCGAGCCCGGCCACCGTCGTGTCGAACTGGTCGACGCCCAATTGCAACGCCGCGTAGGCGTTGGCGAGGCCGGTGCCGCGCGTGTCGTGCAGATGCAGCGCCAGGCGCAGATCGGGCCATTGCTCGCGCACCGCGCCGATCGCCCGCTGCATCGAGAGCGGCGTGCCCCAGCCGACCGTGTCGGCGAGATAGACGCCCTTGAGCCGGTAGTCGAATTCCTGCGCCATGTCGAGCACGTCGCGCACCCGCTCGACCACGGCCGACGGCGCGACGTCGCCTTCGTAGTTGCAGCCGAAGGCGGTCATGACGTAGCCCCACTCGACCGGGCAGCCGATCTCGCGGTACTTCGCCATCCACTTGCGCTGGTCGGCGAAGGCTTCGGCGACGCTCATGTTGGTGTTGCGGATCGAGAAGGTGTTGGACACGGTGGCCCGCACCGAGCCGATCGTGTCGAGCGGCGTCCTGATGGCGCGCTCGAGCCCGGCCATGTTCAGCCACAGACCGGTGTAGCGCACGCCCGGCTTGCGCCTGATTGCGGCGGCGACCTGCTCGGCGTCGGCCATCTGCGGCACGCGCTTGGGATTGACGAAGGAAACGCAGTCGATCTGCTTCAGGCCGGTTTCCGCCAGCGCGTGGATGAAGCGCAGCTTGTCCTCGAAGGCGACCGGATTCTTCTCGATCTGGAAGCCCTCGCGCGGGCCTTCCTCGTGCAGGGTGACTTTCTTCGGCAGATCCGACATGGCGCACGCTCCCGGTGTTTCGTCGGCTTGGCATGCCGGCCGACGTGGCGGGCATTCTAGCCGGTTTCGCTCTTCGCTCCAGTAATGACGAATCTACGTTGGCGGTGCTATATCGTGCCGTCATCTGGAGACACATCGATGAATCGACGGGCTTCGCCTGCTGTCATGGATGCCGTATTGCCGCTGATCGTGAATGGCGACGGCCGTCGCGATCTCGACCGTGCCGTTCTCCAGGGGCGCACGTTGCGGCACTTCTTCTCCCGCGATGAAATGCTGCGCGTGCATGTCGTCGGCCGGGGCGAGGAGCTGCCCCGGATATCAGAAGCCCTGAAGCCGCTGGAAACGCCTTGGCTGCGGTACTTTTTCCGCGACGAACGCGACGTCGATCCGCGCATGACGGATTCGCAAACCAAAGGCTGGCACAAGCAGCAGATCATTAAGATGGCCGCGCCCGAATGGCTGGGCGCTCCGTTCTGGCTGACTCTGGATGCTGATGTGATTTGCGTCAGGCCGGTCTGCGTTTCGGACCTGTTGCCGGATGGGAGAGCCCTGCTGGACCATGTGCGCGTTTCGGACGTGCCGATATTCGAACGATGGGCAGACGGTACGAGGGTGCTGCTGGGAATGGTTGCGCCGCCGCTTTCCGTCAGCATGTCCATTACGCCGCTGATCTATGCCAGGCCTGCCATGCAGGCGGCTTTCGCGATGATCGAATTCGCTCACGGGCGGCCTTGGAAGGACGTGCTCCTCGATCGCGCTATCGTGGGCCAGATCGAGGACCTTGGCTTTCACAGCTGGGCGGAACAGCACATCTACTACCTGGCGGCGGTTCGGGCCGGGCTTCTAGGGCAATGCCATGCGATTTCCGGCATAGACGTTTCCGCCTGTCTGATCCAAAGCGGCATCTGGACCGAGAACGACTGGAAGACGCTCGACGTGCGACAGCTGGCCGACACCGCCCGGCCCGGCTTCTTTTTCGTCTGCAGTTCGTACACCGGAATGCCGGTCGAGCGGGCGGAGGCGGTGGTCGAATCGGTCCTTGGTCAGGCTGCCGCCGATTCGCCGCCGTCGAAATCGCTCGCGCACGCCGAGATCGAAATGCTCGACGCGGAGGCGGAGGCCGGCCGGAAACATGATGGCTTGCGCGTTCGTATAGTGTCGAAACGACCGTTGATTCTGATGGGCCCCGCGGATACTACGCTTTCCTCCGTTTTGGCGGCCGAGACTCTGGCGTCGCTTCGCGAAACGCCGGCGACGGTTCTGTTGACGCTGCCTTTCGTGCACGAGGACCCTCGTCGCGCCGCTTCGATCGCCGCGCGGATAGCGCGGCGCCGAAGGGAATCTCCCCGGCATCAGTTCGTTGTGCTGTGCAATACCGAAGCGGAACTGGCGCTCTTCGAGCAGCTGGGCGTGGGCTGCCGTCTCGTAAGCCACAACTCTTTCATTGACGAGCGCCCATTCTGCATCGACCCGCCTGGCGAGCCGGAATTCGATGCCGTCTACAATGCCGGCTTCCACCCGCTGAAACGGCATTACCTGGCGGCCGAGGTGCGGTCGCTGGCGCTGATTTTCGCGGATTGGCATGACGCGCCGGACAATGTCGACTATGCGCGCGAGTCGAGAAAGGCGCTCAGCCATGCAGCGTTTCTCAACGAATCGTCTGACGGACGATACCGGTTCTTCGACCGCGCCGAAACAGCAAGACATTTGTCGCGCGCCCGCGTCGGCCTATGCCTTTCCGAGTATGAAGGCACGATGCGGGCGAGCATCGAATATCTTTACGCGGGCCTTCCGGTGGTGACGACCTGGAACATTGGCGGCCGAGATCTGTTCTTCGATGCCGACTTCTGCGCCACCGTGCCGCCATCGCCGGATCTGGTCGCCGCGGCAGTCGATGCGCTGGTGGCGCGCGGCGTTTCCCGTGGCTATGTACGGCGCAGGACGATGCATAAGATTGCGCCTCATCGCGAGCGCTACATCGAGTGCGTGATGGGCGTACTGCACGCGATGGGAGCCGAACGGTCGGCGCCGGTGCGCTGGCCGTGGCTGGATTCGGAGGTCTACGGTTTCCTCACGCATGCAGCGCTGCGCGAAAGCCTGGCCTGACGGTACTTCGCCCTATTCAGATGGCCTCGCCTTCTGAATTGCGACAGATCAGCGGCGCGAAAGGTTTCGCCAGTTCGTAGTGACGGGTTTGTAGCCGAACGGCGTCGGTAGGGGTTGGCGCCGCGCTCATCGCCTGCATCAATGCGCCGTGCTGATAGCGGCGGATTTGCGCCAGGGCGATCGTCGCGACATCGGATAGCGACGAGGATTCAGGCAGCAGCCGATAGCGCGGAAGCGCTTGCGTTGCGCTGAATTCGTTCGCGAATTCCCAGGTTACCTGGACCGTTGGCCATTTGTTGGCGGGCACGATCTCGATTCCGGACTGAGCGAGCGCGATCGGCAGGATCGTGTTGGAGCCGTGGACGCCGATGGCAAGATGGCATTTCGAGCTGATGCCGGCCCACGCGCGTTCGACTTCGGAGTCGTGGCTGTCGATCCGCAGATCCTTGATCCATTCGGGAAACCTGCCCGATGTGCCATAGCCGCTGACGTAGGCCTCGAGATCGGGAATCTCCTCGCGCAGCGTCTCAAGCACGATCGTGAAATTGGACAGCTGGGCGTCCACCATCTCCGGCTTCGACAGACCTTCGCGGCGTCCTGCCCAGCAGCGATCTTCGCGCCAGGGAACCACGATCCGCGCCGGCGAGATGCCGGCAGCGCGCGGCGCAGTACCGACGTAGTCGGCGATTTTTACCTTATGGCCCCAAACGACGCCGGCGAATCGAAGCCGTCGGCAGCTTGCCGCAACGTTGGCGATTCCATCCGCCACGGTCTGATTCCACAAATGGAGGCGGTGCCGAAGGTCGTCGACCACCCAAACTTCATCGATAGAATCCGGCACCAGCCAGCGCAGGAAGCGCGGAACGATCGCCAGCGAACTGACGGTCGGATCATCCCGCACTGCGCTGTAGCTGAAGAGCTTATGGAGACAGTGGCCGTAGACCGGATCGAGCGCATCGAACAGCACGACATCCGGCCCGAGCGGTCGACGCGATTCCTTCTCCACTGGCGGAGCGGGCCGCTGCCGATCCATGATCGCGTCGACGAGCTGACCCCGATACCAGTCGGGCGCATTGGTTGCCACGTCGCCGCTGTCGCAATCGTAGTGAAATTCGGCGGCCGAAACGAAGTCGGTATGTAGCCTCGAAAGGAAGCGACGCGCGCAGATCGGACAACGGGTGCGGGCGAACGCGAACATGCCGGCGATCACGCCACCCTCGCAAACGAGTTCGCCCCTTCCACATGGACAGGCGAAACGATCCTGCGGCACCGGCAAGAGGTCGATCATCGGATATTTACTCTGTCATGCGGGCAGCGCCGGTGGCGCTAAAAAGGTTGCGGCCGGCCAGGACGGCCGCGCTATTTCAGTTCGACGCCGGCCAGCTTGCCTTCGAGGAACCTGTTGGGCCGCAGGAACATGGCCAGCACCAGAGCGCCGTTGGGGGCGCGGGCGATGTGGCGGTTGCCGCGCGGACGCCAGACGAAATTGCCTTCGCTGACCTCGCCCTCGTCGTCGACGATGCTGCCCGACAGCACGTAGGTCTGTTCGATGTCGACATGCTCGTGCAGCGGCAGTTCGGTGCCTGGCGCCCAGCGGAACAGCGCCGTCAGCAGGCCGGTCGTCTCGTCCTGCAACAGGATCTTCATGTCGATGCCAGGCGTCGGCGTCGGCTTCCAGGGCAGCGCGTCGACGTCGACGAAGCGCGAAGCGAGGTCGTGCAACTGGCTTTCGCGCGGCATATGCGAGGTCGCTGTCAGCATGGGGCGTCTCCTGTCGCTGCGCCGCCAGCATTCCGCAGGCGGCGTCTGCTTGACAAATAAACTAACGATTGTTTGTTTCTTTTTCCAGACCGGCGATCCCGCCGGCCAGAAAGGATT
>JBDZUM010000023.1:0-13512 GCA_040255215.1 Rhodospirillaceae bacterium | reverse complement strand
TTCGAGGACGGGCTGCTGGCCGGCGCCGAGCGCAACCTGCCGGGCGATGCCGTGGTCTGCGTCTACGGCAAGGTGCATGGCCGCGACGTGGCGGTGATCGCCAACGACATGACGGTCAAGGCCGGCACCTGGGGCTACCAGACTTTCCTCAAGATCACCCGCACGCAGCAGGTCGCGGCCGAGGCCGGCATTCCCATCGTCTATCTGGTCGATTCGGCCGGTGCGCGCATCGACGAGCAGAAGTCCTGCTACCTGCACCGCACCGCCTGGGGCAACATTTTCCGCAACCAGGTGCTCTATTCCGGCGTCGTGCCGCAGATCTGCCTGATGTTCGGCCCGTCGCCGGCCGGCTCGGCTTACGTGCCGGCACTGTGCGACCTGACCATCATGGTCGACCAGAAGGCCACCGCCTATCTCGGCTCGCCGCGTCTGGCCGAGGCGGCGATCGGCGAGAAGGTCACGGAAGAGGAGATGGGCGGCGCCAGGATGCACTGCCAGGTCTCCGGGCTGGGCGACATGCTGGTCAAGACCGACGAGGAAGCGATCCAGCGCGGCCGCGACTATCTCGCCTTCTTCCCTCCCAACTGGCAGGAGATGCCGCCGCTGCGCGACGCCGCCGCTCCCTCGTCCGACAAGCCGATTCTCGATATCGTGCCGGCCGACCAGAACCGCGCTTTCGACATGCACAAGCTGATCGACAGTCTGGTCGATGGTGGCTCGTGGTTTCCGGTCAAGCACCTGTTCGCGCGCGAGATCGTCACCGGCCTGGCGCGGCTGGGCGGCCGGCCGGTCGGCATCGTCGCCAACAATTCGCTGCACAAAGGTGGCGTGCTGTTCAACGATTCCTCCGACAAGGCCGCCCGCTTCATCTGGCAGTGCAACGCCTTCAACATCCCGCTGCTCTTCCTGCAGGACATCTCCGGCTACATGATCGGCAGCGCCGTCGAGAAAGCCGGCATCATTCGCCACGGCGCCAAGCTGCTCTCCGCGGTCTGCGAAAGCACCGTGCCGCGCATCGCGGTCATGGTGCGCAAGGCCTATGGCGGCGGCTTCCTCGCCATGTCCGGCGCGCCCACCGCGCCCGACGCCGCCATCGCCCTGCCAACGGCCATGCCCGCCCTGATGGGGCCGGAAGCGGCAATCAACGCCGTCTACCTCAACCAGATCAACGCGCTGGCCGAACCCGAACGCGAGGCATTCATCCGCGAAAAGCGGGCGGAATACGCCAAGGATATCGACGTCTACGCCGCTGCCGCCGATCCCTTCGCCATCGAGGCGGTGGTCGAGCCGGGCGATCTGCGCAACGAACTGATCGCCCGCTTCGCTCTATACGCCCGGCGCGGCAGCAACAGGGTCATCCCGCGCCGCTCGGCGGTGCATCCCGTATAGGTCACGGCGGATAAAAAGCCCGTGAAATGCAAGGGTTTATGCGTATCCATGCCGCATTGCCGCCACGCTTTCCGGCCAGCCTGATATAGTCATCCGGCTGGTCCGCGGTTCGGGCCGAGGCGTAACAGGCACCATGCGACAGACGATCTTCAAGGCGAGCGGGTTTCTCGCGCTGCTGTTCGGCGCGATGCTGGCGCTCGCCGGCGCCGCTTCCGCCAATCCGGTCAGGACCGACCACGTCACCGCGACGCTGGAAAGCGAAGTGACCGCCGTCGCTCCGGGCGAGCGTTTCTTCGTGGCGCTGCGCCAGCAGATCATTCCCAAGTGGCACACCTACTGGATCAACCCGGGCGATTCGGGACTGCCGACCGAGATCGACTGGAAGCTGCCGGCCGGCGCGACGGCCGAGCCCATCGTCTGGCCAGTGCCCAAGCGTCTGCCGGTCGGGCCGCTGGTCAATTACGGCTACGAGACCGACGTGCGCCTGTTGGTCCCGATCACCGCGCCGAAGGATGCGCGGCCCGGCGACACGCTGCGCCTGGAGGCCAACGCGCGCTGGCTGGTCTGCGAGGAGATCTGCATTCCCGAAGAGGGCGTGCTGACGCTCGACGTGCCTGTCGGTCCCGCGACGACGATCGACGACGGCAATCGCGCGGCCTTCGCATCGGCGCGCGCGGCGTTGCCGAAGCCCAGCCCGTTCGAGGCCGCTGCCGCCGCACCGTCCACGCCGCAGGCCGACACGCCATTGCTCATCGAAATGCCGACCAACATGGCGGCGACGGTGGCCGAGGCGTATTTCTTCGCTGAACGCATCGATACGGTGGTCCATTCAGCGCCGCAGAAATACGCGGCGGGCGAGAAGGGTCTCACGCTCTCTCTTCCGACCGGACCATTGCCTCTCAAGTCCGGCGAAGCGCTGTCGGGCATCTTGCGGCTGGTCGAGAAGCCGGAGGCCGGCGGCCAGACGCTGTATTTCGCCGTCACTGCCAAGCCGGACGCCGCGCTGCACGCTGCCGCAGCCAGTGGCGGCGCGGCGGCAGCGCAGGGCGGCGGTGCTGGCTCGGGCGTGGGCATTCTCGAAGCCATGGGGCTGGCGCTGCTCGGCGGGCTGCTGCTGAACCTGATGCCTTGCGTCTTCCCGATCCTGTCGATGAAGGCGCTGAGCCTGGTGCATGCGGCGGCGGGCGCGCGACGCACGGCGCGGGCGCATGGGCTGCTCTATGTCGGCGGCGTGCTGCTGAGCTTCCTGCTGGTCGCCGGCATTCTGCTGGCGTTGCGGGCGGCAGGCGACAGCATCGGCTGGGGCTTCCAGCTGCAATCTTCCTGGTTCGTGTTGCTGCTGGCCTATCTGATGTTCGCCATCGGGCTCAATCTCGCCGGCTTCTTCGCTTTTGGAGGCGGCAGGCTGGCGGGCATGGGCGATTCGCTGGCCAGCCGCTCGGGCGGCACCGGCGCCTTCTTCACCGGCGTGCTGGCGGTCGTGGTGGCCACACCCTGCACGGCGCCGTTCATGGGCGTGGCGCTGGGTTTCGCGCTGGCCCAGCCGGCCTTGGTGGCGCTGGCCATCTTCCTGGCGCTGGGGCTGGGCATGGCGCTGCCCTTCCTGCTGCTGTCGATCTTCCCCGGCCTGCTGCGCGCCCTCCCGCGGCCCGGCCCCTGGATGGAGCGCTTCCGTCAGTTCCTGGCCTTCCCGATGTTCGCCGCCGCCGCCTGGCTGGTCTGGGTGCTGGCGCAGCAGAGCGGTCCCACCGGCCTGGCGCTGGCGCTGGCCGGCATGGTGCTGATCGGCTTCGCGGTTTGGTTGGCGCGGCAGGTCACGGGCGCCCAGCGCAGCTGGGGCCGCATCGCATATGGCGCCCTGGCTGGCCTGGCTCTGGTCGCAGCCCTTGCCACCGTGCCGGTGATCGGCTCGCCGGTGGTGGCCGCCACCGCGCCGTCGACGAATGACGGCAGCGCTGCAGACGGAGAGTGGCAGGCCTGGAGCCCGGATCGCTTCGCGGCGCTGCGGGCCGAAGGCAAGCCGGTCTTCGTCAATTTCACCGCCGCCTGGTGCATCACCTGCCTCGTCAACGAGCGCACGGCTCTGTCGAGCGAGACGGTGCGGAACAAATTCGCCGCTTCCGGTGTCGTCAGACTGAAGGGCGACTGGACCAAGCGCGATCCGGCCATCACCGAGGCGCTGGCCAGGTTCGGCCGCTCCGGCGTGCCGCTTTACGTCCTCTACCCGGCGGACAAGGCAAAACCGCCGGTCGTGCTGCCGCAGATTTTGACCGAGGCCGGCGTCGTTGCCGAACTCGACAGGCTGTAGACGTTCGTTCGACAACCAGTAACAGGAGAGCGATCATGGACAAGCGCAGTTTCCTCAAGGCCGGCGTCGCGGCGATGGCTTTGGCCGGCGCCACGATGTTCCTGACCGGCGCCGGTGCAACGACCTCGGGCCCGCAGGTCGGAGCGCCCGCGCCCGCCTTCACCGCCAAGGACAGCAACGGCAAGACGGTCAATCTGGCCGACTTCAAGGGCAAGACCGTGGTGCTGGAATGGACCAACAACGGCTGCCCCTTCGTGCGCAAGCATTACGGCTCGGGCAACATGCAGAAGCTGCAGGCCGAGGCGACCTCCGACGGCGTCGTGTGGCTGTCGATCGCCTCCTCGCCGCCGGGCTACCAGGGCCATGTCGACGGGAAGCAGGCCAACGAAGTGGTCGCCAGCAGCGGCGCCAAGCCGACCGCCGTGGTGCTCGATCACGACAGCACCATCGCCAAGGCCTATCAGGCGCGCGTGACGCCGCATATGTACGTGGTCGACGCCAAGGGCACGCTGGTCTACATGGGCGGCATCGACGACAAGCCGACCGCCAACCCCGCCGACATTCCCGGCGCCAAGAACTACGTGCGCGCGGCGCTGAACGACATCAAGGCCGGCAAGCCGGTCTCCGAGGCGACCACCCGCGCCTATGGCTGCACGGTGCACTACGCCAGCTAGTCGTTCGCAAACACGACAACGTAAAAGGGCGGCTCAAGGGCCGCCCTTTTTCATGCAACACGAAGTATACTATGGCTCGGACGCGTGAGACCCAGCGCCTATAAAATTGATCGAAATCGACTTAGTATTCGGGACACTGGCCAGCGAGAGGCGAGAGCATGGCTACCAACGTGCAAAGTAACTCAGTTCAAACGATTTCCGTTCTAGTGCCATTGAACCCGTTCGTTCCGGCGTCGCTCAGTCAAGTAAAACACTGTCTGGCGGCATTGAACGTCGAAAAACTGATGGAATGGTGGCCGGGCATGCCGCATCAGCCGCATAGGCGACCCGACAAAGTGCGAGCTATTCAGAGATCTTTGGATTGGAAACGAGTGGCACAGATTGCAGCGTATCTCTTGCAGGAAGAGATTCTAGACGCTCCTGACAAGTTGAATGAATGTTTTCGCAATATCTATGAGCCAAAAAGGTTGGAGCCTGGACGGTCGTGGCCTCCAAAAGTACCCCGAGTAATTAAGTACGAGCGAAGCGAGTATCCCACCTTCTCGAACGTTTTACTCCACGTGAATGGTGCGTCAATTTCTCCCATGAAGACTGACGGCGCGACTGGCAGGACGGCTAACCTGGTGTTCAATGAGAAATCTTCGAGCCTTAATTTCTCTGTGATTGACGGCCAGCATCGAATAAACGGCGCATACTTCGCAGTGCATCTGCTGAGGAAAAAGACTACAGATGCAAGATGGGAGATACCGGCAGAAATCTTCCTGGATCTTGATGCGTCGGGCGAACCGCCAAAGCGGCAAGCGCAAATTTTCATTGACGTGAATTTCTACCAAAAGAAGGTGGATAGGTCGCTAGTTGCGGACTTGTTTCCTACAGCAAGAGGGCGCCGCACTCCTCTGGACAATAAGGAGAGAGCGCAGGATCTAGGCCGCAAGCTAATGTTGGAGGTCGGTCCCTTGGTGGGAATGATTCAGATTCCAGGCATTCGGTTCGGAGTTAAGGACGTAGTCACGCTCGCTACATTGAATGCAGCGATTGAAGACGTGCTGGATTGTCTTGAAACATCAGATGTTAACAGTCTAGATGATCAGGCCCAGTTTTTGGCGACTTGCCTAGACGCTTGGCTAATCGCTTCCGGCCGGAAAGAGGAACTGATCGACCAGGGGAAACTAGACGCTGATAACGTTGCTTATCAGGGCAGAGTTTTGGTGTCGTTTCTTTCTCTTGTTCCGGCATGTATTTGGGCGCTCCGTCGAAATGGCATACAGCCACTTTCGGACGCAGCAACTCCATTGCTCGTCAAGTTTCTTAAAGGCGCTATTTCACGGGCTGGGTTGCTCGAGGATGGAGTCTTCCTCCCGAAGTCTGCATTCCGCGAAAAAGGATTCCTTGGAAGTGGTGGTATTGGCCGGTTTCGAAACACACTTTGGGCTGCGGTTGCTGGAAGAGGCTCAATAGAGGACCTGGATGATGGAGAGCTAGCCGCCCGTGCAGACAAGAACAGATCAACTGTTCGGCATGACCTAGCAACGAACCAATGAGTTCCCAAGAGGCGCATAAGACGCGCTTGATAGCGACGTTCAAGCATCTTGAGCGAACTGGTGCTGGTTCATTTCCTGCGCCACTTTCTCTCTCGTCTGCACTGGAGAAGATCATTCCGGTGCAGAAGGGTCGTGGAAACCAGTCTTATAGTTTTAATGTACCTCCCGCGACGGCTGGTCTGTTCTGCACAGCTGCAATTGAGATGTGGTTCAAATCACTAAACAGCTTTCTCGTTTCTGCATCATTAGTTGAAATCAGCCCAGTTTGGTCGTCTGTTGCCGGCTACTATTCAAGTCACTACTCCGTGCGTGCTCTGGCACATTTGCTCGGATACTTCCACTTACATAATCGGCGTCTTGTTGCTCGACTTGAGCTTAATTCCGGAAAGTACATTTGTAGTTTCGAGACAAAAGGCGGAAACGATAGGGAACATTCCGCATATTGGCGCTTTGTTAAGAACAGCGCAGCTTTTGCGGCGAACCCCCTATTTACTCTAAATATCTCTTCTGAGATTTCCGATGTCTCTCATCGAGATCGCGCAAACTACGCAGATCATCTCGGATCGACGCCTCAGATCAGAGTTTTGAGTATCGACGTGATTCGCACCCGTATTGAGAAAATCTCTCAGATTGAAATCACTGAACCGCCGATTCCGCATAGAGACAAGTTTCCCGATCTAGATGCAGTACATATTCTCGCTTACCATAGGATCGCGATCTTTCGTGAGTATTTGGACGAGGTATTGGGGCCAAGCCATCGGTATTGGGGGGTGCAACGCGATCCGCCGTGGGCGCGAGCGTTAGTTGACTATCAGAGAACTCCGATAGCCCATCTGGTGGCGCCCAACTGATGGCAATAAAGTATATGGGGTCAAAGCGATCAATGCTGTCCAACGGTCTGGGGGATTTGCTTGAACATGAAATCTCCAGATCGAAGAGATTCTTTGACCTTTTTGCGGGTTCTGGTGCTGTCGCTACGCACGTTGCCGGGCGATACGATATCCCCGTGTTTGCGTACGATTTGCAAGCCTACAGTGTCGTTCTTGCTTCTGCTGTGCTAAACCGCAACGAAGAGATTGATGGTCGCACACTTTGGAATACGTGGTTCGCTCGAGCACGCAAACTAAAGCGGACGGTTCGTTCGAAGCATGTAAAGAAAATCACCAAGGAAAGTGTGAGGAGAGCTCGCATATGGTGTGATGGCAAACGGCAGCTTCCGATTACGCGTGCCTACGGAGGACACTATTTCAGTCCAGATCAGGCAATTTGGATTGACTGCCTTCGAGCGACATTGCCGAGGGACAAGATACGTAGACGTTTGGCGCTAGCTTCGCTAATCGAAGGGGCCAGTCATTGTGTCGCTGCACCAGGCCATACCGCGCAACCATTTCAGCCGACCAAAACTGCGAAAAAATTCCTTGCCGAAGCGTGGAAGAAGAATGTCGCTCGCTACACAAGGGCAGCACTAATCAGAATCTCTGCAACCTCATCTCGAAAACTTGGGGAAGCTGAAGTATTGGACGCGCATGTGGCTTCACGGAAAATGAAGTCTGGAGATCTAGCATTCATTGATCCTCCTTATTCGGGAGTGCACTACAGTAGATTTTATCACGTTCTTGAAAGCATTGCTCGGGGGCGATGCGGCCCGGTATCGGGTGTGGGACGCTATCCGGCGGCGGAAACGCGTCCGAGGTCTCGTTACAGTCTTAGTAGTGAATCGGAAACTGCTCTTGATGAATTGTTTAAACGCATCGCGGCAAGAAAAGCTAAGGCTATTGTCACTTTTCCGGATCACGAATGTTCGAACGGTTTGTCCGGCGTTGCGGTGAGAAAGATTGCACGCAAGCATTTTAAGGTGAGGGAGATGACAGTAAGTAGTCGATTTAGCACCCTGGGGGGGAATGGAATCAAAATCGATACTGAAGGGGCTCGTGGTCGAGATGCTAGACATCAAGCGAACGAACTAATTTTAGTCCTAACCTCAAAACCTAAGTGAACGGGCAAGTTGAAACTTGGCGGAAACTCCCTTTGTAGTTGAAAGGGGAGTGATTTGGGCAACTGTTCATTCGGTGCTGAGTCTTATCTAAGCTCCAGCCGCATCAATATCTCGTCGTAATAGACGTCGCCGACCTTGAGCGCGTGGGGTTCGCGGCCGTATTCGACGAATCCGTGCCGCCGGTAAAGGCGCTGGGCCGGCTCGTTGTGGACGCCGACTGCCAGCAGCAGGCTTTCGACTTCGTTTCTGGCATGCCCGATCACCGCCGCCACGAGCGCGTCCGCCGCGCCGCTGCCGCGCGCGGTGTCACGCACATACATGCCCCACAGAAGACCCTTGTGGCTTTCCTTGCCCTGCAGGCGGGCGAAGCCGGCGATGCCGAGCAGCGCCCCGTCGCGCCAGGCGCCGAACACGGGATCGCCAGCGAGCGAATCGGCGAAGCTTTCCACCTTCCGCTCGCGCTCGTCCTCGTAGGCGCCGCCGAAAGCGTCTGGCCGCGTGCGCAGCGCTTCCAGCCTGATCTCGCGGTAGTCGGATGCGTCGGTGTTGCGCAGGCGCCTGACTTCTATCGAGCCCGCCATCGGAATTCACCGTCCGCCATAGCCGACCAACCGGAAGGCGAAGTCGGTGTAGAGGTCGATCAATCGGGCCTGGCTGAGCCGGCCGCGCGGGTCGTACCAGGTGCAGACGCCGGTCAGCATGGCGATCAGGGCGAAGGCGGCGACGCGGGCGTCGGGCACGCCGAACGTTTCGGCCTTCATGCCGCGCTCGATGATCGCCTGCAGCCGGTCCTCGTAGCGTCCGCGCAATCCGGTCACCGTCTTGAAGCCCTGCCGCGTCAGGCTGCGCAGCTCCATGTTGCCGATGAACACCTCGTCCTTGCGCGCGGTGTGGAAGCGGATATGCAGCGCCACGAAGGCGCGCAGCTGCGCCACCGGATCGGAGTCGGCGGCCAGCGCCGCATCGAGCTCGGCCAGCAGCTCCTGCATGATTTCGGTCAGCAGCCGGGCGAGGAATTCCTGCTTGGAGCCGAAATGGTTGTAGAGCGATCCCGCCTGCACGCCGACTTCGCGCGCCAGCAGGCGCAGCGACGCCGCCTCGTAGCCGTGATCGGCGATCAGCCTTATGCCGGCGGCTCGGATGGCGCGCCAGGTCTGGTCACGGGTCGAACCGGCGCGGCGCATGCGTTCAGACGCAGAGATAGCCGCCGTCGACCGGCAGGATGGCGCCGGTGACGTAGCTGGAGAGGTCGGAGGCGAGGAACACGGTCGGCCCGACCAGTTCCTCGGGCTGGCCGACCCGGCCCATCGGGATATGCGGCAGGATATGCGCCATGACCTGCGGCCGGTCGCGGATCGCCGCCGTCATCGGCGTCGCCATGACGCCGGGCGCGATGGCGTTGACCCGCACCCCGTCGCGCGCCAGCTCGACTGCCAGCACCTTGGTGAGCTGCTTCACCGCGCCCTTGGCGGCGTTGTAGGCGACGGAGTTGGCGATGGCGACGAAGCTCTGGATCGAGGCGATGTTGATGACGCTGCCTTTGGTGCGCTTGAGCGGTTCGAGGAAGGCGCGGGTGACGTTGAACGGCCCGTCGGCGTTGATCCGCATGGTGCGGTCCCAGTGCTGTTTGACCTTCTCGCCGTCGTTGATCGAATCGCGCAGCAATATGCCGGCATTGTTGACCAGCACCGAGAGATCGCCGGCGTCCTTCGCGACCTGAGCGGCTATTCGCTGGCAGGCGCCATCGTCGGCGACGTCGAGCGCATAGGCCCAGGACTTCCGACCCTTGGCGGCGATCTCGGCTGCCACTGTTTTACAGCCTTCCAGATTGACGTCGGTTGCCACCACGTCGGCGCCGGCCTCCGCCAGACCCAGCGCGATCGCCCGCCCGTTGCCCTGGGCCGCGCCGGTCACCAGGGCGATCTTTCCCGCCAGCAGCGCCATGGCCGCCTCCTTGCATTGAAAACTAACGTTTGTTCATTTAGCGTGATTTTCGCAAGCCCGCCAGCGCGTTAGAACGCAGTGGGCGGAAAGGGAACGAAATGCAGGCGCGGTTGAGCGAAGAGCGGCAGATGATGGTCGAGGCGCTTTCCGGCACGATCCGCCGCGTCTCGCCGCAGGAACGGGTGCAGGCGCTGGACAACGCCAAGACCTTCGATGCCGAACTGCATCGGGCGCTGGGCGAGATCGGCATTCTGGGCCTCGGCGTGCCGGAGGAAGAGGGCGGTTCGGGTGGCGGCGCCACCGAGCAGATGCTGGCGCTGGAGACGCTGGGCAATCTCGCCACGTCGATGGCCGTCTTCACCGTCGTGCAGTTCATGGCGACCCGCCTGCTGCGCGAATACGGTTCGCCCGAGCAGAAAGGCCGGTGGCTGGCTCCCCTTTGCCGCGGCGAGATCAAATGCTCCTTCAGCCTCACCGAAGCGGGCGGCGGCACCGATGTGCTGAGCGCCATGCGTACGCGCGCCCGCAAAACCGGCAACGGCTGGACATTGTCGGGCGAGAAGATGTGGATCAGCGGCGCGACCCAGGCCGATCTGGTGATCGCCGTGGCGCGCACCGCCGACCATCGCAGCCGCGGCATCACGCTGTTCCTGGTGCCGACGAGCGCGAAGGGATTCTCCGCCACCGCCATCGATACGGTGGCGATCAACGGCTACGATACCTGCGCCGTTGCTTTCGACGAGGTGACGCTGCCGGGCGATGCCGTGCTGGGCCGCGTCGACGAGGGCTTCTCGCATGTCGTGGCGACCCTGAACGGCGAACGGCTTAACTGCGCCGGCGTCGCCACAGGCATCGCCCGCGGCGCCTGGCAGGCCGCGCTCGAGTACTCGCGCGAGCGCCAGGCCTTCGGCAAGAGCATCGGCCAGTTCCAGGCGCTTCAGCACCGGCTGGTGCAGGCCGGCATCGCCATCGAGGCGGGCTGGCTTCTGGCGCTGCGCGCGGCCGAGGAGGACGAGGCCGGGCAGCCCGCCGACATCGCCGCCTCGATGGCGAAATACGCCGCCTCGCAGGCGGCGCTGCAGGCGACCCATGTCGGCATGGAAATCATGGGCGGCGCCGGCTTCGATCTGCGCTCGCCGATGCAGCGCTGGTTCCGCGACGCCCGGCTCTACGTCTTCGCGCCTCACACCAACGACATGTCGCTGAACTATCTCGGCGAGCGCTGGCTCGGCCTGCCGCGCTCGTTCTGATACTTGCCGCGGTTGCTGCGGCTCCGCTGCCCTTTTATTCTGCGGGCGTGGGGGCAGCTTCATGAGCCTTGTCGAAACCGTCGTACGGCAATTCGCCGATCTCAGCGCGGCCGAACGCGCGCTGCTCGACGAGCTCGGCCGCGACGACCGCGTTGCCGGCACGATCCGGCCGGCGGGATCGCAGGCCGAGGCGCGCGGGCCGGTGCTGGCGGCCGCATTGCTGGCGCTGGAAGAGGGCGGTCGACGCGGCCGGCCGGCGCATCTGGCCGACTGGCGCATCGTCGGACCATTGGCGCTGGACGATCTGGAACTGCGCCGCCGCCTGGTATTCGAGGGTTGCGACTTCGCAGCGGAATTCACCGCCGATTGCGCACATCTCGCTGGGCTGGAACTGCGCAATTGTACGCTGGCCGAAGGTCTGTCGGCGCGCGAGGCGCGGGTCGAAGCCGATCTGGCGTTGCTGGCCTGCAAGGTAACGGGCGTGGTGGCGCTGGAATCGATCCGCATCGACGGCGATTTCGACTGCCGCCGCACGGTGCTGCGCCAGGGCGGCGGCGCGGGAGACGAAACCGGCGACGACGGGGCCCAGAAGCGGCGCGAACAGTATCGCCGCGCCGAACTGGTCAACCTGGTTGGCGCCCATGTCGGCGGCCGGGTGCGCTTCGACGCGCTCGACTGCGACGGCCGGCTGCGCCTGACCAACATCAGAGTCGGCGGCGACGTCGATTGCTGGGGTGCGGCCTTCGTCGCCAATGGCGAGGAGGAGAACGGGCTGATCCTGACCAATGCCATGGTCGAGGAGAAGATCATCATCACCGGTCTCAAGGTGAGCCCGCGTACGGTGCTGAAATTCGACTATTCGCGCGCCCGCCTGTTCCAAGGCGATGCCGATCCGGCGTCCTGGCCGCAGACCGGCCGGCTCGGGCTGGAGGGCTTCAGCTTCGACTTCGTCGCCTTCATGGCGCGGCGCGAAGTGGCGCATCGGCCCGACAACAAGGTCATCAGCGCCGACGTCGCGATCGCCTGGCTGGAACGGCTGGGACCACTGTTCCATCGCCAGCCCTACATGCAGATCGCCCGCGTGTTCCGCGATCAGGGCTATCTGAACGAATCGATCGAGGTGCTGATCGCGCAGGAGGAGGGTGATCGCCGCCGCCGCGCCGAGCGCCGCCTGCAGCGGCTGCGCGACCGCGGCGCCATCGCCGTCGTCGTCGCTCTGGTCGGCGGGCTTCTGGCGGCGCTGCGCTGGCTCAACCCCTGGCGCGTCATGCGCTACGGCTACCGGCCGCTCAACGCGGTCTACGTACTGGCGGCGCTGCTCCTGATCGGCGCCATCCTGTTCGGCGAAGGGCACAGCCGCTCGCTGATCGTGCCGGCGCGCGACAGCGTCTATCTCAGCGACCGCTACGATCCGGCCATCGGCATCAAGGACCCGGTGGTCTATCCCGAATTCAACCCCTGGCTCTATTCGCTCGACACGCTGGTGCCGGTGTTCCAGCTCGGCCAGGAGGAGCACTGGCAGCCCAATGCCCGCACCGATTTCTCCGGCGCCATCATGACGCCCGACGCGCCCGACCCGTGGCACGAGCGGCCGTTCCGAGCCGGCGCGCTGCTGGCGGGCTATCTCTACTTCTTCCACATCCCCATGGGCTGGCTGTTCTCCGTGCTGTTCTTCGCCGGCATCAGCCGCCGCCTGCAGGTCGGCTGACGCGGTCCGCTAAGTGGAAGGCGTCGGCAATTGCCGAGGTTGCCTTTGCCGCCGGTCCGTCGCAGATTGGCGTCCTGAACGTTCGTTTACCGGAGATCGTGGAATGGCGGCGCGCGGCGCGGAATTCATCGGCACCATGCCGGTGCAGGAAAAGCACCGGTTCGACGAGGCGAAGCTGCAGGACTTCATGCAGGCCAAGGTCGAGGGCTTCAAGCCGCCTTTGAAGGTCGAGCAGTTCCGCGGCGGCCAGTCCAACCCCACCTACAAGCTGACCGACGGCAACGGGACCGAGTACGTGCTGCGGCGCAAGCCGCCCGGCAAGCTGCTGCCCTCGGCGCACGCCGTCGATCGCGAGTTCCGCGTCATCTCCGCGCTCTATCCGACGAAAGCGCCGGTGGCGCGTCCCTACGCGCTGTGCGAAGACGATTCGGTCATCGGCACATGGTTCTACATCATGGCCTTCGTCGACGGCCGCGTGCTGTGGGATCCGACCCTGCCCAACGTGCCCAAGGCGGAGCGGGCCCGGGTCTACGAGGCGGAGATCGACGTCATCGCCGATCTGCACAACGTCGACTACAAGGCGGTCGGGCTCGAGGATTACGGCCGGCCCGGCAATTACGTGGCGCGCCAGCTCTCGCGCTGGGGCAAGCAGTACAAGGCGTCGGAGACCGAGCGCATCGAGGAGATGGAGAAGCTGCTCGA
>JBDZUM010000153.1:0-7321 GCA_040255215.1 Rhodospirillaceae bacterium | reverse complement strand
TTGCCCTGCGGGTCCTCGATCTCGAGCCCGTCGTCGCACGCGTGAACGTATGACGGCCCGATCGGCGCCTTGCCGTGGCCGCCGGGAATGTCGAGCACGTAGGTCGGCTGCGCGATGCCGGTCAGCCGCCCGCGCAAGTTCCGCATCAGGCTCTGGCCCTGCGCGACGGACGTGCGGAAATGCCCGGTGCCCTGCGCCAGATCGCCGTGATGCAGGTAATAGGGCTTGATGCGGTTGGCGATGAGGGCGCGGAACAATTGCTCCAGCGCGCCGGCATCGTCGTTGACGCCCTTGAGCAGCACCGACTGGCTCAGCATGGGAATGCCGGCATCGACCAGCAAGGCGCAGGCCTGCAGCGCCATCGGCGTCAGCTCGCGCGCGTGATTGACGTGCAGCACGACGTAAGTCGCGCCGCGCCATTTCAGCGCCCGCGCCAGCTCTTGTGTGACGTGCGCCGGGTCGACGGCGGGAACGCGGCTGTGCAGGCGGATGACCTTGACGTGCTCGATGGCGGCGATGGCGTCGACCATCGCGCGCAGGCGGCGCGGCGAGAGCACCAGGGGATCGCCGCCCGAAAGAATGACCTCGAAAATCTGCGGCCGGGCGGCGATGTAGTCCCAGATCGCCTGCAGCTGCTCGTCGCCCAGCGTGCCGTTCTCCGGCCCCACCGTCTCGCGGCGGAAGCAGAAGCGGCAATAGACGGCGCAGACATGGGTCGGCTGTACCAGCACGCGATCCTCGTAGCGATGGATCAGCCCGGGCAGGGGCCGATGCGCCTCGTCGCCGATCGGGTCGGCCAGCTCTTCCGGCGCCACCGACGTCTCGCGCGGATCGGGCACGAACTGCGCGGCGATCGCATCGCCCGATGCCACGCCGCCGCTTTCGTCGCGCGCCATCAGCCCCAGCATGGCGGGCGTGATCGCCACCTGGAAACGCTCGACCACCGGCTTCAGCGCTTCCGCCTGCGCCGCGTCGATCGCACCCGCCGCGACGAGATCGTCCAGCGTGCGCAACGTCTGGCGCTGATGGCTCATGACGACATCCGCTTATATCCCGTCATCCTGAGCGCAGCGAAGGATCTCGCCCGCGGCGGTACGGGCGCTCGCTTGTGGAGGCCCGTACGTGCACACGCAAGATGCTTCGCTTCGCTCGGCATGACGGAAGAATTCGAGCGTCCTGGCGCTACTGATTCATCGAGTTGAAGAAATCGGCGTTGTTCTTGGCGACACGCAGCTTGTCGAGCAGGAACTCCATGGCGTCGATGGTGCCCATCGGCATCAGGATGCGGCGCAGCACCCACATCTTCGACAGCGTGCCCTTGTCGACCAGCAGCTCCTCCTTGCGGGTGCCCGACTTGGTGATGTCGATGGCCGGGAAGGTGCGCTTGTCGGAGAGCTTGCGGTCGAGAATGATTTCGGAGTTACCGGTGCCCTTGAACTCTTCGAAGATCACCTCGTCCATGCGGCTGCCGGTCTCGACCAGCGCCGTGGCGATGATGGTGAGCGAGCCGCCTTCCTCGATGTTGCGGGCGGCGCCGAAGAAGCGCTTGGGCCGCTGCAGGGCGTTGGCGTCGACGCCGCCGGTCAGCACCTTGCCCGAGCTCGGCACCACGGTGTTGTAGGCGCGCGCCAGGCGGGTGATCGAATCGAGCAGGATCACCACGTCGCGCTTGTGCTCGACCAGCCGCTTGGCCTTCTCGATCACCATTTCCGCCACCTGCACGTGGCGCTGCGCCGGCTCGTCGAAGGTCGAGGAGATGACCTCGCCCTTGACCGAGCGCGCCATGTCGGTGACTTCCTCGGGCCGCTCGTCGATCAGCAGCACGATCAGCACCACGTCGGGATGGTTGGCCGAGATGGCGTGCGCCACGTTCTGCATCAGCATGGTCTTGCCGGTGCGCGGCGGGGCGACGATCAGGGCGCGCTGGCCCATGCCGATCGGCGCGATCAGGTCGATGACCCGGGCCGAGATGTCCTTGCGCGCCGAGCCTGCGTCCTTGATGACGCCGTCGCCCGAGGTGCGCGCCGTCAGCTTGCCGCGCCGGCCGCCGCTGTCCTCGGCCTTGACGATCTTGCGCACCACCGGCATCTCGGTGTCGCCGCCCTCGATCTCCAGCTTCAGCTTGCGGTCGGGATAGAGCGGCGTGAGGTTGTCGAAGTTGATGCGGTGGCGGACCTTGTCCGGCTCCTCGAAATTGATGGTGTTGACCTTGAGCAGCGCGAAATAGCGCTCGCCGTCCTTGGGCGAGCGGATCTCGCCCTCCACCGTGTCGCCGGTGCGCAGGCCGAAGCGGCGGATCTGCGAGGGCGAAACGTAGATGTCGTCGGGGCCGGGCAGGTAGTTGGCCTCGGGCGAGCGCAGGAAGCCGAAACCGTCCTGCAACACTTCCAGCACGCCGTCGCCATGGATGGCGGTGTCGTTCTCCGCCAGCTGCTTGAGGATGGCGAACATCATGTCCTGCTTGCGCAGGGTCGAGGCGTTCTCGATCCCCACCTGTTCGGCGAAGCTCAGCAGGTCGGCGGGGGTCTTGGTCTTGAGTTCTTTGAGATGCATAGGGGGTCCGGTGACGTTCGGAAAATCGGTGGGGGGCGGGACGGCCCGGCGTTCGGGAAGGAGCGGGTTCCGGAAGGTGAGGCTTCGGTTAAGGTGCTGTCTGGCGAAGACGCCGGTCGTGCGAGGTCTGGGATGGCCCTTTGCGCTCCCCGGCGGTCCGACGGGCGGACGGCGAATGACGGGGGCAGGGGCTGATCGGGGACACCGGCGAGCCACCGCCCCTCAAGGGGCCGGACCGGCCGGACGCGATCTATTTAGGCTACCGGCCCCCCGTTGTCAAAGGCCGTTGCCGCCCCTTTTCGCCCCGGTTTGAGGCAGAAATACGTCACGGTTCCGAGCCACAGGGCGGGCAGGATTACCAGGGCGTCCAGTGAAGCGGCGTATATCGCCGCGGCGACGCCGAGCCCCGCCAGTACACAGCCCAAGAATGCAAGCCAGGCAGGGTTAAGCTTTGCGGCAACTCCCAGTCTGCGTGCAGCCATTGCCATGATGTAGGCCATGACGGCACCGCAGGCCGCGAAAGCGACAATGACAACGCCAATACTCAGGCTGCTTTCACCCCGCCAATAGAAGCCCGAGGCGATCAGGGCCACCGGCAGGCAGATCGCAAACGCCGCTGCACAGGCCGCTACCCAGGGCCATGTGGTTCTCATCCGAGGCGTCCCCCAGACAAGGACCGCACAGGCCGCAAATCCACTTGATGCGCCAAGCGTCGCGACGAAGATCAATGGGGCAGGCAGCGCGGTGACGATCCAACGCAGGGGCGGGGCGGGAATCTCCAGTACGTCAAGCACCAGCACAGAGAGCGCATTCAACGCCGCGATCGCCAGCAACAAGCCAAAGACTGCGTTCAACAGCCCAATGACGATCGGTGGGGGGCGTAGCAGGAATTTCGCTGAAGCGGTCACGGCGCGGCCTCTAGCCATGCGATTCACCAGCTTGGCAGGTACGCGGTTTCAGGCGATGGCTCACCGAGCGCTTGCACCAACTTGAGACAAACATACGTCACGGTTCCCAGCCATAAACCGGGAAAGACCAGCAGCAACAGGATGGCGCCGGCGAGCCCGGTGCTGAACCAGACCGCTAGCCCCACCGAAGCCAGCGCGACGCCGCACAATCCGGTCAAAGCCGATATTCTTGCTGCCCGTACTCGCAAGGCGGTCGTCGGTCCGGCGAAGGATTGCGCAACGTAACCGACCGACCACGCCATCATGCCGCTGGCGGGAAGCGCCAGAAGATCGTCAAGCTTGATGATGTCGTTCCCAGGAAAACCGATGCCCAGAGATGTCCCGCTGTAGAAAACGGCCGACGCGACGGCGAAGCTGAAAGGCACAAGCAGAAAGCTGGGCGACCAGCGTCGCCTGTCCGGCGGTGCCGCCCAGAACAGGGACATGCACGCCGCAAGACCGACGAGTGGACCAGCGCTTGCCGGATGAATCCAGGCCATTGCCAGAATCGGCACGAGAACGCCTACCAGGCAGTTCAGCAACGCCGCGGTAAGAGGCGACGACTGCCGCAGAGCCTGCCATACACCAAAGGACATCCGGGATGCTGTCGGGGACATGTAGTACGCGACGGCCTCTTCAACGCCTAAAGCGGTGATGATGCGGACGCTCGCCCCGGTTTGAGGCAGAAATACGTCACGGTTCCAGCCCAAAGCCCCGAAGCCACGAGGAAAGCTATCCACGCGACCTTCGCGTCGACACTTATGACGACAAGGCTAAACAAGCCGAAGATTGAACCACCGGAAAAACAAGCCATTGGATAATTAGGGTGAAATACGGAAGAGCGGAATCGGACATAGGCCGCCAGAGAAAGTGCCATCGCAACTCCCCAGGCAGAGACCAAAGCCACTATTCCCTCTGCCCCCAAGGTCTCCCTCTTTGGTCCGAAGGCAAGAATTATTATCACCGGCAATAGGGTGCAAAGCACGATCCATAGAAGCGCCGCGACGGTGCGCCCGCGCCGACGCTGTTCATCGGCGTTTACGTGACGCGACACGAAAAGCAGAGCGACTGCTCCGGCAATGCCGCCGCCAATCAGCGCAAGGGGGGCAAAAACGGCGAAACCAAAAGCGCCCCCGGACAATCCGATGACCGGCAGAAAGATACCTAGAATAGCTGCAGACCGCGCCGTTCGAAGGCGCTCGGCGGCGGCCACTTTGGGCACCAGATCCAACTGCGCGTCCATTGAATCGCGATACTATCATTTCAGTTCAAACCACTGAAGGTCATCGGTGTATCGACGTGATACGGCGTCGTTCACTTCGGAGAGCGCCATGGCATGGCTCCCGCAGCGACGGACGGCAGCCACAGCGCCGGCACCAGATAGATCGCCCATACCCCGGCCAGCATCAGCGGCGAGGGATCGCCGCCGGCGTAATCGCGCCCGCCCCACCACGCCAGCAGATTGACCGCGCCGACGATGACCGCCATCGCCAGCACGGCGATCAGCGCCGACGCCGGCAGGCCGCGCGTCATCGCCCCGCGCCGCGCCAGCGCCCAGGCGAAGCCGCCGCCAAGTACGGCGCACACAATCGTCAGCCACAGGCCCGGCACGAGCCAGTCGCCGGTCAGCAAGGCGTCGACCAGCAGCGCGTTGAGCGGTGAGATCGCCAGCGCGTAGCCGGCCGCCAGACCGACGGGCAGCAGCATGCGCTCGCGCTCGGCAGGCGCGGCGATGCCATGGCGCTGCAAGGCCGCCTCGATCGCCTGGCCGGTGAACCAGCCGGCCGCGGCCACGGCGAGATAGAGCCCGGCATCGCCCAGCAGCGCGCCGAACCCCGACCGCGCCAGGAACAGCAGCGCCGCGCCCGTGCCTATGCCGGAGACGAGGCCGATCAGGAAGATGCGGAGGAGGAAGGCGCGTGACATTTGATTTTTATTCCACTTGTCCGCTTATGTTTCCTCGGGCGCAGGGTTAGCAGCAGCGCCCAGGTGGAAGACTATTTTCAACCATAAAGCCGCTAGCGGAGTTGCCGTGACCGCGATGAGAAGGACGCCGTAGGCATAGATGGCGACCAAAGGCAGCGCCGCAACGAGAAGCATCGCTCCGCCGATTAGGGCGATTGCTCCCGTCTTGCGATCGAACGCCGCCGCACGTGAACTCATGAATGCGGCAAGGGTGCCGGCAAGACCAGCCCCACAGACAAACAGCGCGACGAACTGCAACGCTGTGAAATCCGAGAATCGCAGGCCTGCCGTTCTCAGTACGCTGGGATCAGCCGGTTTTGGGTACAGATAGAACATGCAGAAGGGTGCGAAGACGCAGAACGCGATCCATCCCACGGCAGCAACGCGGCGGCGACGCGTGAACTTTTCCCGTTTTTCGTTTTCACTGCCCACCGCAGCCAGCACCAACAGACCGGGCGGCACACCCATCCCGGAAAACAGAACGAGACCCAAGCTGATCTTTTGCAAGAGTCCCTGTTCTTCACGCGGATCCGTCAGAACTCCAACCACAATGTATGCCGCGAGGCCGGTTATGAAACCGAGAAACGGGGCAAGCCCGCCAACGAGGCCGATCCACCAGGCTGTCCGGCGCATTTCTTTCTTGCGGTCGCTGCACGAGGTGCCTGCTGGCATCAGGGGAGCCTGCTCCGATAGGTGCCGGATAGTACAATTTCCGGTCGCCGGCTAACAGACGGCACAACCGCACAGCCAGTGTCTTCGCCCCTGCATCTTGACCTGCCTACCCCGTTGCGGCCACATGGCCACGATGACTCAATCAGCACCCCTGCCAACACATTTGCGCGATCCCGCCGAAGCGCCGTTCGCGGCACTCGAGATCGACATGAAGCCCGACTGGGTCGACCATAACGGGCATCTCAACATGGGCTATTTCATGGTCGCTTTCGATCTGGCGACCGACCAGTTCCTGCCGCATTGCGGGCTGGGCGATCACGGCCGCAAGCACTACGGCATCACCACGATGACGCTCGAGGCGCACATCACCTACGAGCGCGAGATGATGGCCGGTGCGGGCCTGCGCTTCACGACGCAGCTTCTGGGCTTCGATACGAAGCGCATCCACTACATGCACTTCCTCCATCATGCGCAGGAAGGCTACCTCGCCTCGGCCAACGAGCTGATCACCATCGCCGTCGACATGAAGAGCCGCCGCAGTGCGCCCATGCCGGACGTCGTGCTGGCGCGGCTGGAGAAGATCTGGGACGCGCACAAGACCCTGCCGCGCCCGCAACAGCAGGGCAGGGTCATCGGCATCAGGAAGAAGCAGGTTTAGAGAATCCCCCGCAGCGCCAGGTGCAGGCCCAGCGCCAGCAGGCCGAGGAAGAAGAAGCGGCGGAAGGTGGTGGCTGAAATCCGCGCCCGCAGTTTCGCGCCGCCCCACATGCCGATCAGCGCGCCCGCCAGCGCCAGCAGCGAGATGCCGGCCAGATCGCCCGCCAGCACGCCGGCGCCCGCCAGGGCGACACCCATCGCCGCCGTCGAGACGGTGAAGGACAGGCCCAGCGCCTGGATCAGCGCGTCACGTTCGAGGTTCAGTGCCTGCAGATAGGGCACCGCCGGCAGCACGAACACGCCGGTCGCGCCTGTCACCAGGCCGGTCGCCACGCCGACCGGCAGGCCGAGATATTTCTCCCAGGCCGGTTTCACCGCCAGCCGCACATTGGCCAGCCCGATCAGCGCATAGACGATCAGCACCACGCCCAGCGCCGCCAGCGCCAGCCCGCTATTGCCGCCGGTGATGACGCCAGCCCCCGCCCAGGCGCCGACGACGATGCCCAGCATCATCGGCCACAGCCGCC
>JBDZUM010000001.1:45402-132216 GCA_040255215.1 Rhodospirillaceae bacterium | reverse complement strand
GGCGCCGGGTGTCGATCCGAACCTGGTGCAGAACAGCGTCGGCGGCGATGGCGAGCAGGATGGGGCCTCCGACGAGGACGATGGCGTCGATGATGACGACATCGATCCGGACAGCTTTGACGACGAATCGGCCGATGGCATCGACGAGCTGCCGTTCGATCCCGAGTTCGAGCGCGACATGGAGGCGCGCGGCTACGATCCCGACAAGGCGCGCCTGCTGCACCAGATCGCGACGACGACGCCCGAACAGGTCGAGTATCTCAAGCAGCGCATCGACGAGGTGTTCGGCGCCGACTTCATGTGGCGCGGCTCGCTGGCGAACTTCGCCGAGCAGCTTGCCCAAATGGCGCCGGACGATCCCCGCCGCAAGGTCGTGCTCGAGGCGTTCGCCTCGGACATGCGCCGGCCGATCGATCTGCCGGACTGGCTGAAGCCGTTCGGCCCGGTACTGGAAGCCGCTTCAGTCTTCCTGGGCGGCGGCCGGGCGAAAGGAGCGAAAGGACCGCCGCGGAAGAAACCGAAAAGAATCGCAAACCCGCCCCGGCGCTACGACGATCCCCACTCTCCCGACGATCCGAGATTCAAGGCTTGGTTAGAGAAGACGACGGCCACTCATAGCAGCAAGCATCATGGCAACACGCCAACTGGCATAGGCAAAGGTACGAAAGATCCGAATGCGGTTTTTGCCACTTCGATCAGAATTGGACCGCACACCCGTCGGCGAGTTGGGATCAATAGGGAAACCGGCGAATTTGTCGTGTTCGATTTCACGGAATCGGGCAGTTTTCATCATCACGTTCGTACCTGGGATGATCTGCCACCGTTGGCGAAGAAAGCTCTGCGAGAATACGGCTTGACGACACGCAGCGGAAAGATCATCCATTCGACACGAGGATTGCAACGATGAAATTCCATACAACCAAAGAGGGCATCAGGCTTCCCGAATTCGAGACTTGGGAAGAGGTCGAAGCTGGCATCGATTCCGACGATCCGTATGTCATCGGCGCTTCCATATTGAATCTCGCTGACGATCACGGCGACTTCGAGCGGCCGATGCAGCTGGTCAGGCGTTTTGCGGAGCATCCGAACGCTTATGTGCGAACCGCCTGCGCGGTCGCTATCAGCATGATCGTTTCGCTCCATCGGCGGATTGATATGGAGTTCGCCGCCCGGTTCCTGGAGCGCTCCCTCGCCGACGAGAACGAATACGTTAGCAGTAACGCCTATAACGCATTGAGCGATCTCCATGCAATGGTGGCCGGCTTCCCGCCGCCAGGTTACGAGCATCTCCTCGAGTATCTGCGGGAAGACGACGACGATGATAGTAAGGAGCCTGCACGGGAATGACTTCACTGGATACGGCGGAAGAGATCAAGGCAGCGCTGGATTCAGGCGATCCGGAACTGATCTCGCGCGGACTCATGCACATCTGCATTTATGAACAGGAATACGAAACGTTGATCGCAGGGCTGAAGAAGTTCGGCCGGCATCCGGATCCTGGCGTGAGAAGCGCAAGTTTGATCGCAACGATTCACGGTGAAATCTGCCATGGCAAATTCGACTTGGCACTCGCTGCATATCTGATCGACGAGGGACTGAACGACGACGGCGGCGACGTGCAGGGTAACGCGATCGATGCTCTGTTTTCGTTTGAGAACGTAAAAGGTTTTCCACCGCCGGGGTACGAGCATCTCATCGAAGCGCTGAAGTACTATGACGATGACGATGAGCTAGAAGACTCAGCGCGGGACTGATCGCTTCCCATCGCGCAGGGTGGCCGCTTCGGAAGGACGCCCACCCCTTCATGCGTAAAACAAGCTGTCGCTCGGAACACCCCAGGCACAGACGATTTTCCTGACGTCGAAGCGGCCAAGAAACAGGTAGTCGCAGGAACGGCGGCGGCCAAGTGTTCGTGTATAAAAGCAATCAGAAGTAGCACGCTGCAAGCGACCGGAGCGACATAGGCGGGCGAGCCGGGCTGGGAGCTGGCCAATCGTGCGGCGGAAGCGGCGGTGGCGCAGCCTGGCGCCCATCCGACGCGCTCTTGCCTGGGGCGAGCGGGTTGCGCAGACTGGGGCGATGAGCGAACCCATGGCTTCTTCGTCGATGCCGGGCCCCCGGCGCAAGGTGCGGGTGTGGGATCTGCCGACGCGGCTGTTCCACTGGGCGCTGGTCGTGCTGGTGGCGTTCTCGTGGTGGAGCGGCGAGCAGGGCGATGCCTGGCTGAAATGGCATTTCTGGTCGGGCTACAGCATCCTGACCCTGCTGCTGTTCCGTCTCGGCTGGGGCTTCGTCGGCAGCGCCACATCGCGCTTCTCGGGCTTCCTGCGCGGGCCGGCGGCGGGCATCGCCCATCTGCGCGAACTGGCCGGCAAGCACGAGCCGCGCGATCTGGGCCACAACGCGGTCGGCGGCTGGATGGTGATCGTGCTGATCGCGGCATTGCTGGTGCAGGCGGTGACGGGTCTGTTCACCGACGACGAGATCCTGACCATGGGGCCGCTGGCCGAACTGGTATCGGCCGACACGCGGGCGACCATGAGCACGATCCACGGCCTGCTGATCAACGTCATCCTGGCGCTGATCGGCCTCCACGTGCTGGCGGTTCTGGCCTATTGGGCGCTGCGCGGGCAGAACCTGATCAGACCGATGCTGAGCGGCGACAAGGCGGTGCCCGAGGACATCGCGGCGCGGCCGCCGGCCATGGTTAGCCCGTGGCGGGCGCTGGCGATACTGGTGCTGGCGGCGCTGATCGTCTGGGCGATCGTCAGTTTGGGCTGACAGCACTGCAAAGAAACGGCCCGCGCCGGATGGCGACGCGGGCCGCTAGTTGATCGCCGATCCCGTCTCCCAACGGGTTTCTAACTACTTGAGCTGATATTTCTGGTGGCAGGCGCCGCAGGTCTTGCCGGTCTCGCCGAAGGCGGCGGCGACCTTGGCGAGGTCACCCGACTTGCCGGCCTCCGCCAGATTGCCGGCGGCGACCTCGAGCGCCTTGGAGGCGGACTGGAAGCCGGCCCAGTCGGACCAGATCGCCGGCGCCGCCTTGGTGTCGCCGACATTGGAGCCGGCCGGGAACAGGGTCACGAACTGCTTCTCGAGCTCGACCATCTTCATGGCCAGCGGCACGACGTCGGCGGCCTTGCCCTTGTCGTCGACGATCTTCTTCACGGCCAGCAGGTTGGTCCGCATTTCCTTGCGGTTGTCCTTGCGCGCCTTGATGACGTCGGCCTGGGCGAACGCGACATAGGCGGTGCCGCCTGTCAGGCCCGCGACGATGCCGAACGCCAAAGCGCCGACGGCCAGTTTCTTGATCATTCATTGCCTCCTGTTTGACGACCGGCGCGACGGCAGCCGGCGTGCAGGCGCAGTCTAATGCGCCCGTCCTTTGATGCGACACCATCCGCGCCCGCAATCTTCCATCACGAAAAAGTGAGGAGAGGCGGTAACGCGCTGGAAACCAAGTCCGAATCCGTAACCCAAAAAGGAGAAAGCCATGTCGTTCCTCGCTCCCAGGCCGCCCAAGCCGCCCAAGCGCGACGATCCCGAAGTCGAGGATGCCCGCCGCCGCCAGCGCATCGCCGCCGCCAACGCGCAAGGCCGCGACCAGACCATCCTGACCGGCGGGCTGGGCGTGCCGGGCCCGTCGGGCTCGACCGGCCGCAGCCTGCTCGGCAACTGAAGATCGGAACCCGACCATGAAGGCAGAGGATCTGCTGCGCCGCCAGGAACAACTGGCCGGCGCCCGCGCCACCTGGGAAAGCCATTGGCAGGAGGTGGCCGACTACGTACTGCCGCGGCGCGCCGACATCGTCACCCGCGGCACCAGAGGCGGCAAGCGCACCGACAAGCTGTTCGACGCCACCGCCATCCACGCCAACGAGCTGCTGGCGGCGGCGCTGCACGCGATGCTGACCAATCCGGCGACGCGCTGGTTCGATCTGCGCCTGGCGCAGCCGACGGCGCTGCGCGGCGATCCGGCGGCGCGGCTGTGGCTGCAGCGCGCCGGCGAGGTGCTGATCGAGGCATTCAACGAATCGAATCTGGCGCCGCAGCTGCACGAGCTCTATCTCGATCTCGGCTGCTTCGGCACCGGCTGCCTCTACGTCGAGGCCGATGGCGGCGATCTGCGCTTCTCGGCCCGGCATCCGGCCGAGATCTACGTGGCGGAAAACGCGCACGGCATGATCGACACGGTCTATCGCCGCTTCGTGTTCACTGCCCGCCAGGCCGTGCAGGAATTCGGCGCCGAAGCGCTGGGCGCGCGCCTGCGCGGGGCGGCGGCCAAGACCCCCGATGCCGAGTTCGGCTTCGTGCATGCGGTGTTCCCGCGCGCCGAACGCGGTCCCGGCCGCGGCGATGCCCGCAACCTGCCCTATGCCTCGGTCTACGTGTCGGTCGACGACCAGGTGGTGGTGTCGGAATCGGGCTACCACGAATTTCCCTACATGGTGCCGCGCTGGGCGAAAGTGTCGGGCGAAGTCTACGGGCGCTCACCGGGCATGACGGTGCTGCCCGACGTCAAGATGCTGAACGAGATCTGCCGCACCACGCTGCGCGCGGCGCAGAAGGCGGTCGACCCGCCGCTGATGATGCCCGACGACGGTTTCCTCGGACCGGTGCGGGCGATGCCGGGCGGCATCAACTACTACCGCGCCGGCACCGCCGACCGCATCGAACCGCTGGTCAGCGGCGGCAATATCGGACTGGGGCTGGAGATCGAGGAGCAGCGCCGGGCGTTGATCCGCTCGGCCTTCTTCGTCGACCAGCTGCAGCTCAGCGGCGGGCCGCAGATGACGGCGACCGAGGTGCTGCAGCGCTCGGACGAAAGACTGCGCCTGCTGGGCCCGATGCTGGGCCGGCTGCAATCCGAATTGCTGCGACCGCTGATCATCCGCTCGGTCGGCATTCTCGGCCGCGCCGGACGACTGCCGCCGGCGCCGCCGTCGCTGCTAGGCGCGACCTTGCAGATCGACTACATCTCGCCGGTGGCCCGGGCGCAGCGCGCAGAAGAAGTGCAGACCATGGCCCGGGCCTGGGAAGCGGTGGCGCCTTTCGCCGGCGCCAATCCGGAAATGCTCGACCTGATCGACGGCGATCGGCTGCTGCGCCATGTGGTCGACCGGCTCGGCGCGCCGTTCAGCGTGCTGCGCTCCACCGGCGCGGTCGCCAAGATCAGGCGCGAGCGCAAGCAGGCGATGCAGCCGGGCGCCGGCGCACAGACATTGCCGGCGCAGAAACTGCCGGCCGGCCTGCAGGCGCTGTTGGGCGAGGCCGAGGCTGGCGGGGGTGCCGTGCCGGGTGCGATGCCCGGCGGCATTCGCGGAGGCATCGCATGAGCGCGGATCAGGAGGAGAGCGATCCGATCGCCGAGATGCCGGCCGCCATTCCCGGCTACGACGAGCGCCGCCGCCGCGCCGACTATCGCGCGGTGTTCGCAACCGAGGCCGGGCGCCGGGTACTGGCGGATCTGGCGCGCTTCGCCCATATGGGCCATCCCAGCTACGTGCGCGGCGATGCCATGGAGACGGCGTTTCGCGAAGGCGAACGCAATGTGGTGCTGCGCATCCTGGCGCTGCTGCGCGAGCGTCGCGCAGAGGCGGCTCGTGCTCGCGAAATGCAGGCGGGGATGGAAATCGATACACAACAATAGGTTGATAAATAGCTTGAAGAAATCGAAATAGGTTGCAAATCCACTGCAACTGAAGTAAGGTCTTTTCATCATCGTCGAAAACTGCGCCCGCTGGACTGGCGGACGCCTTGAACGAAAAGCCCCGGATCGCCCGCGCGCCGGGGCTTTCGTTTTTCGGCCGTCCATCGCCGCGCTTTCGTTCGCCGCCATGGCGCTACCGCCCGCCTTCCGCGGCGTTCTCCGGTCTTTCCAATCCTCCAAACAAGCAAGGTGAGACATGCAAGATTTCGATCACGCCGGCGTGCCGGCGGCCAACTGGCGCGAGCAGCTGCCGCACGAGCTGCGCGACGAGGCCTCGCTGCGCGACATCAAGGACGTGGCGTCGCTGGCCAAATCCTACGTGCATGCCCAGCGCATGGTCGGCGCCGACAAGATCGCGCTGCCGGGCCGCAACGCCACGCCGGACGACTGGTCGGCGGTGTTCGACCGGCTGGGCCGGCCGGCGTCGCCCGAGGCCTACGCCTTCGAGCGGCCGGACGGCAAGGATCTGCCCTATGACGAGGCGCTGGAGCAGGCGTTTCGCGGCAAGGCGCACGAGCTCGGCCTGCTGCCGCAGCAGGCCAGAGGCCTGTTCGACTGGTGGTTGCAGACGCAGATGCAGGCCTTCCGCGAGCTGCAGCGCAACGCCGAGTCCGGTCGCCACGACAACGAGCAGCGCCTGCGCGGCGAATGGGGCATGGCCTATGACCGCCATGTCGACGCCGCCAACGCCGCTCTGCGCCGCTTCGCCGACGAGGAGCTGACCGGCCGGCTGGGCGAGGGGCTGGGCAACGATCCCGCCTTCATCCGCTTTTGCGCCAAGGTCGGCGCGCTATTGGCCGAGGACCGGCTGACCGGCGCCGGCGCACCGCAAGGCGGCCCGGGCGAAGCGCGGCGCAGGATCTCCGAGGTGCTGGCCGATCGGGCCCATCCCTATTTCAACAACCGCGATCCGCGCCACGACCATGCCGTCGATTACGTGCGCGGGCTGTTCGAGCAGGCCTATGGCGAGGATGGCAAATGAGCGCCGCCCCGCGAACCGAGCCGGCGCGCCAGCAGGCCTTCGAGCTGGTCGCGTTCCAGCCCTGGCACCTGGCGCATATCAAGGCGCGGGCGCATGACCGGCTGGAGCTGGCGCAGATCGGCGATCCGGTCGAGCGCGGCGCCGCCTATGCCGCGGCGGGACCGGCCTTCACCGGCTTGCGCGACGGCCGCGTCGCCTTCTGCCTCGGCGCGGTCGAGCTGTGGCCCGGGGTCGGCGAGGCCTGGAGCGTGACCTCGGCGCTGATCGAGACGCTGCCGGTGTCGTTCCACCGCCTGGTGCTGCGCATGCTCGATGAGCAGCAGGCGCGTCACCGTTGCCGGCGCCTGCAGGCCAGCGTGCGCCAGGACCATCGCGTCAGCATCCGCTGGCTGCACCGGCTGGGCTTCACCTACGAGGGACGCATGGAGGCCTATGGCCCCGACGGCAGCGCGCATCTGCGCTTCGCCCGCTTCTGCGACGACAGCGCGGTGGCGCTGCGCCGGCCGGACGCGACGGCCAGCGGCCAGCCTCTGGCGGCGGAGTAGGGAATGGCCGTCGCCGCTCCGATCGCGCTGGCCGCCACCATCGTCAGCACCGGGCTGCAAGTGGCCGGCGGCATTGCGCAGGCACAGGCGCAGCGCCAGCAGGGTCGCACTGCCCTGCGCGAGGCCAAGGTTGCCGCCCGCGAAGCGCGGCGCAAGCTGACCTTGCGCTATGGCACCGCGCGCACGCATTTCGCCGCCGCCGGCATCACGCTCGACGGCAGCGCCGCCGAGACCCTCGACGACATCGTCGAGGACGGCGAGTTCGAGGCGCTGACCGCGCTCTACCAGGGGCAGAAGCGAGCAACTGAGCTGCGCGGCGAAGCCAACAGGACCTTGCTCGGCACGGCGGTACAGGCCCTTGGCAACGTGGCAACCATTGAAAAGTACAGCGCCAAGAAATGACGGTGCGAGGCGCCGTCACTACCGCTCTTCTACAGCCGGACAGCCGCCGCCTTGCGTGGGGCCCGGCCGCACGCCCGTGAGTCGGGCCGCCGCAACGGCCGGCGCCAGCAGCCGGGACGGGTCCGCGATGGCGGGCAGCCTCTCCGATCGAACGTCATCTTTCGAGGAGGGACTTGAATGTCCGTTTACGTCAACGAAGCCTTCATCCAGCAATACAGCCAGTCGGTCGTCACCCTGGCGCAGCAGAAGGGCTCGCGCCTGCGCGATGCGGTGCGGGTCGAGAACCATCGCGGCAAGGCGGCCTACTACGACCGCATCGGCAAGACCAGCGCGGTCAAGCGCACGACGCGGCATGGCGACACGCCGCGCATCGACGTGCCGCATTCGCGCCGGCGCGTCACCCTGGTCGACTACGACTGGGCCGACCTGATCGACAACGTCGACAAGGTGCGCATGGCGGGCGATCCCACCAGCCACTACGTCACCGCGGCGTCCTACGCCATGGGCAGGGCGATGGACGACGAGATCATCGCCGCCGCCTTCGGCAGCGCCTATGCCGGCGAGAGCGGCCAGACGCCGGTCGCCTTTCCGTCCGGCCAGGTGGTGCCGGTATCGGCCAGCGGCCTGACGCTCGACAAGCTGCTCTACGCCAAGGAGCTGCTCGATACGGCCGAAGTCGATCCCGACGAACAGCGCTACATCGCGGTCTCGGCGCGGCAGATGAGCAACCTGCTCAACACCACCGAGATCAAGAGCGCCGACTACAACACCGTCAAGGCGCTGTCGCAGGGCCAGCTCGACACGTTTCTGGGCTTCAAGTTCCTGCGCACGCAGCGGCTGCTGGCCAACGGCAGCAACCAGCGGCGCGTCATCGCCTGGGCGCAGTCGGGCCTGCTGCTCTCGGTCGGCATGGAGCCGACGGCCAAGATCACCGAGCGGCCGGACAAGAACTACTCGACCCAGATCTACTTCTCCATGTCGATCGGCGCGACGCGCATGGAGGAAGAGCGCGTGGTCGAGATCCCCTGCGTCGAATCGTAAAGGAGACGATCACATGGCAACGACCAACTCCCCCGAATACGCCGACTACGCCGCCACGCCGCCGGTGCTGCAGGCGCCCGGCAAGTGGTACGGCAGGCTGCGCGGCTTCGAGGCCGTCATCGCCCTGGCCGCGCAGGCCTCGGGCGACGACATCAATCTGTTCGTGCTGCCGCGTGGCTTCCGGCCGGTCTTCGGCGTCATCCAGAGCACGACCTCGCTCGGCTCGGCGACGGCGGCGATCGGCATCGCCGGCGGCACCGGCAAGTACCGCGCGGCGGCGACCTTCACCGCCACCGACGCGCCGACGCTGTTCGGCGTCACCGCCGGCGTCAACGGCGCGCTGGCGGCCGAGGAGACGGTGAAGCTCACCATCGGCGCGGCAGCATTGCCCGGTTCGGGCACGCTGATCGTGCGCCTCTTCGGCACCGGCGCCGAATAGCGGTCAGGCGGCGACGGCCTGGCGCCGTCGCCGCCCTTTTTTTCGGGATCTCCAACGGCAGGGAGGCGCCATGAACTCGGTGATCGAAATCGCCAATGCCGCGCTGCTGCGCATCGGCGCGGCTCTCATCCTCGATCTCGACGAGGATGCCAAGGCGGCGCGCCTGTGCCGCCAGCTCTATGCGCCGGTGCGCGATGCGGTGCTGCGCGCCCATCCGTGGAACTGCGCCCTGTGCCGCTGCGAACTGGCGCGGCTGGTGCAGGCGCCGGCTTTCGGCTTCGCGTACCAGTTCCAGCTGCCGGTCGACTGTCTGCGCGTGCTGACCGTAGGCGGCGCGGAAGGCGAGCTGACGTTCCGAATCGAGGGACGGCGGCTGCTGGCCGACGAGGCGACGATCGAGGCGATCTACGTAAGCCGGGTCGAGGAGCCGGCGCAGTTCGACGCGCTGCTGGCCGACGCCATCGCCGCCCGTCTGGCGGCCGAGCTCGCCTATCCGATCGCCAGTTCGACCAGCCTGGCGCAGTCGATGTGGCAGCTCTACGAAATGAAACTGCGCGAAGCGCGCGGCATCGATTCCCAGGAGGGCACCCCGCCCGAAACGGCAAGCGGCGATTTCTGGCTGCGGGCGAGGCTGTAATGGCGCGCGCCGCTCCCATCCAGACCAACTTCACCGCCGGCGAGCTGAGCCCGCGACTGGAGGGCCGGGTCGATCTGCAGAAGTACCAGAACGGCGCCCGGCTGCTGGAAAACATGATCGTGCTGCCGCATGGCGGCGTCACGCGTCGACCGGGTTTCCGCTTCGTCGCGGAAGTCAAAGACTCGACGCAGCCGGTGCGGCTGATCCCGTTCGAGTTCTCCGCCGAGCAGGCCTACGTGCTGGAGCTCGGCGACCGCTACATGCGCTTCTATCGCGATCGCGGCCGGCTCGACGTGGAAGGAGTGACCGCCACGATCAACAATGGCGAGTTCGCGACCGGCATCTCGGGCTGGACCAACGCCTCCACCGCGCCGGCGACCCTCGGCCATGATGGCGTCAATCAGCGCATGGTGCTGACCGGCGGCGCCGGCGTGCGCGCGATCGCCCGCCAGTCGATCGCCTGCCAGGCGAACATGTTGCACGTGTTGAAGTTTCGCGTCGGTTCGGGCGCCGTGGAGGTATCGCTCGGCACGACGGCGGGGGCAGAGAACGTCGTCGCCGCGCGTCGCTGCGTCGAAGGCTGGCACAGCGTCGAGTTCACGCCGTCGACCGGCACCGTCTGGCTGCAATTCGCCAGTACATCGCCGGTGGTGCCGGCTTCGGTCGACGATGTCGTCTTCCACGATGCGATGCCGCTCGAACTGGCGACGCCCTACGGCGCCGACGATATTGCGGCGCTCAAGGTGGTGCAATCGGCGGACGTGATGTTCCTGGCCCATGGCGCGCATCCGGTGCATCGGCTGGCGCGATTCGGCAATCGCGCCTGGTCCTTGTCGGCGATGGAATTCGCCGACGGTCCCTACCTGTCCGAGAACGTCAAGGAGGACCACAAGCTTTCCTTGTCGGGAACCGCCGTCGATACGGTGACGACCGTCACGGCGACGGGCTTCGAGCCCTTCCTGGCCAGCGATGTCGGCCGCGTCTTGCGCATCAAGCATGACGGGCATTGGGGCTGGGCGCGCATTACGGCGGTTGCCTCGGCGACCGAGGCGACGGCGGTGGTCGGCGGCAAGTTCGAGGGCGGCGCCGCCACCGCGACGTGGCGACTGGGCGCCTGGGGCGGGCCGCGCGGCTATCCGCGCGCCATCACCTTCTTCGAACAGCGCCTGTTCCTCGCCGGCACCGCGCACCAGCCGCAGACCGTGTGGGGGTCGCAATCCGCCGACTACGCCAATTTCGGCCCGACCCGGCGAGCCGAGAGCGAGCCTTTCGAGCATGCGGTCACCGACGATTCGGCGGTGACCTACACGATCGCTTCCGACCAGGTGAACACGATCCGCTGGCTGTCGCCGGCGCGCGACCTCATCGTCGGCACGCTGGGCGCCGAATTTCGCATGGGCGCGGGCGATGCCGGCAAGGCGCTGACGCCGAGTTCGGTGCTGGTGCGACGCGAAACGGCTCATGGCGTCGCCGACCTGCAGCCGCTGCGGGCCGGCAGCTCCATCCTTTTCGTCCAGCGCGCCGAGCGCAAGATCCGCGAGCTGGGCTACAGCTTCGAGGTCGACGGCTACCTGGCGCCGGATCTGACCTTGCTGGCCGAGCACATTACGCAATCGGGCATCGCCGATATGGCCTACCAGCAGGAACCGGACGGCATCGTCTGGACGGTTCTGCGCAATGGCGATCTGGTCGGCCTGACCTACCAGCGCTCCCAGGAGGTGATCGCCTGGCACCGTCACAGGACCGCAGGGCGATTCGAAAGCATCGCGGTCATTCCCGACGCAATCTCGCTGCACGATCAGCTGTGGTGCTGCGTGGTGCGCGACATCGCCGGCGCCGAGCGGCGCTTCGTCGAGTATCTCGAGCGGACCGACGAGGACGACGTGGCGCGCTATTTTTCCGTCGATAGCGGCCTGAGTTACGTGGGCACGCTGACCCAGGCTCTGGGCGGCCTGTCGCACCTTGCCGGCGAACGCGTCGCGGTCCTGGCCGATGGCGCGGCGCATCCGGACGCCATGGTAGGCGCTGGCGGCGAGCTGGCTCTGCAGCGCGTCGCCTCGACGGTCAATGCCGGCCTGCCTTTCGTGGCGCGGTTGGAAACGCTGCGCCTGGAGGCCGGGTCGGATGACGGCACGGCACAAGGCAAGACCAAGCGCATACACAAGGTCAGCGTCCGGCTGCTGCGCACCCGCGGTCTGTTGGCCGGATCGCCTGGCGGTCCGATCGATCCCGTGCCGTTCCGTTCCTCGTCGGCGCCGATGGGCCAGCCGCCGGCACTTCTGACCGGCGATGTCGAGATCGAGCTCGATGCCGGTTTCGACACCTATGGCGGCTTGGCGTTCGAACAGCGCCAGCCGTTGCCCTGCACCATTCTCGCCGTGATGCCGAGGGTTTCGACCTCGGATGGCGGCTAGGCAAATCCGGAGGTTCCAGACATGACGGTCGCAAGCGCTACAAGTACGGTTTCCTATGCGGGTGACGGGGCGACGACGACGTTTCCGGTCGCCTTCTATTTTCTCGATGCCGCCCATGTGAAGGCGATCCTGCGCGACGGCGACAGCGGCGCGGAGACCATGTGGTCGCAGCCGGCCGATTTCGCCGTCAGCGGGGCAGGCGATACGGCGGGCGGGAGCCTGACCGCGAGCGTTGCGCCGCCGGCTGGCAGCGCGCTGGTGATCTATCGCGAGGTGCCGGCGACGCAAGAGACCGACTACGTCGAGAACGATCCCTTTCCAGCCGAGAGCCACGAGCGGGCGCTCGACAAGCTGACCATGATCGCCCAGCAGCTCGGTCGCGAGATTACCCGCTCGTTCCGCCTCAAGATTTCCGATCCGACGGAATCGATCGAACTGCCCGACGTCGAGATGCGCAAGGGCAAGTATCTGTTCTTCGATCCGGCCACCGGTGTGCCTTCGGTAGCCAGCGTGGTGACCGTCGGGTCGCTGGTGGTGTCGGCGTTCTGGCAGGGGCTGCTGGACGAGAACAATGCCGCAGCCAGCCGGCAGATCCTCGACGCGGCCGGGCTAAACGACGTCAACGTCTTTACGGCAGCCGAGCAGATGCTGCGCGCCACGCAGGGCGATGCGGCGGCCGGACCCGTCCTGCGACTGTTCCGCGACAGCGCCAGCCCGGCAGCGAGCGATTCCTGCGGCGCCATCTCGTTCGACGGCCGCAACGGTGCGGCGGCAACGAAAACGATCGGCAATCTGATCGCGCAATGGCTCAGCGTCGGCGCCGGCAGCGAGGATGGACAGATCCTGTTCCAGACCATCGTCGCCGGTGCGCTGGCCAATCAGATGGTGGTTGGGAACGGCCTGGCAATGAACGGCGCCACGCTTGGCGTGCGGGGCAACGGGACGGTCAACGCGCAGGCCTACTTCGTCAATGGCGCGGCGCTGCCCTTCACCAGGTCCTACCAGAGCGGCGAGTTACTCTGCAATCAAAACGGCACCGGCACGCTGTCGCACGGGCTGGGGACGCGACCGAAACTTTACGGTTCGTACCTGATCTGCAAGACGGCGCAGCTCGGCTATTCCGTCGGCGACGAGGTTCCGATCGACAGCGGCGGCGACAACAACAATTTTGGGATAACGGTGGCAACGACCGGCGCCAGTTCGTTGTCGTGGATTGTGGGCGATGGTGGCATCCGCGTTCTCAACAAGTCGACCGGAATTATGACCAGCATCACCCCTGCCAGCTGGCGGCACATCGCTCGCGCTTGGGCATAGACCGGAATCTGAATAAAGAGAAGGAGATCGACATGGCACGCAACATCGCATTGCTGTCGGGCGCATCCGCGACCGGCGACTGGTTCGCCTGGGATGGCGGCCGCGGCAGCTTCATGGCCGAGGGCACCGCGGGCGGCGGATCTATCGCCCTGCAGGTGCGCGGCCCCAATGGCGGCGCCATCGCGGTCGGCAGCGAGACCACATTCGACGCGCTGCCGGCGATCGGCAATTTCGAGCTGCCGCCGGGGCAGATCCGCGCCGCCGTCAGCGGTGGGTCGCCCTCCGGGCTGCATGCCAGCGCCCATAAGATCGGCGAGGCTTGAGAGATGGCCGCGTGCTTCAAGCCCGCCAGCCCGGCCGCCGGACCGGCCACCTGGCCCAGCGCGGGGCGGCGGGGGTATCGCGGGGGCGCGGCGGGCGGTGGGGGCGGAGGAGGCGGTGGGCCGGCTTATGATCCGGATGCGGCGGTATATATTGCCTCTACTGGCGAGCTTTTCCCCAAGGCTTTGAATGTTCTGGTGCTTGGTATCAAGGCAGCAGGTCTGTGGGATGACCATATCGGCTCGATCAAGAAAGCGATTGGCGTTCCGTCGTTGGCGGCTTCTATGGTCGATCTACGCAACCCAAATCTGTTAGGCGATGCCATCAATGCTCCCGGCCACAGTGCGACGGAAGGCTGGATATTTACCAGCGACTCATCGCAATCGATCGATACCAACTGGAGATGTGGTGCGGTCGACAGCAAGGGCACGCAGGACAGTGTACATGTAGGGATGCGGATCATCGCAGCGTCAGGTGGTCATCCGGGCTCGGTGGACTCGGCGTCGGCAAGTAACCGGCTTGGGTTCGAAGCCTTCAACACCGGGATACAAAGGTGGTTCGGCAACGACGGAACGACCCTTCAATCAGCGGAGAATCCGGCGACCCCCGCTCACTACATCGGCGTTCGATCGAGCGCGTCCGCGCGAGCCCTGTACAAGGATGGGAGCAGCCTCGGGAACGATTCCCAGGCTAGCCAAATCCCTGCCAGCGTAAACGTGTTGATCGGCGCGCGTCACCGCCACGGCGGCATTGTAGATGCCTTTCTAACTGGCCGATTAGAGTTGTGGCATGCAGGCGCCGGGCTGACGGCCGCGCAATCTTCCGCTCTAGTGGCGCTATTCAACGCATACTGCGCCGCGACAGTACCCTCCGATGGCTTTGACGGACTTGATGCCGCCCCGGTGATTGGAGTCGGAATGAAGCGGCTGTACTCGGCATACGCCGGACCGCTGCTGCGGTTGGTTCGCAGCGTCGACGACGCCGAGATGGATTTCGGGGTCGATCAGTTCGGCAATCTCGACTTCCTTGCCATCGCCTCTTGGGCGGGCGGGTCAGCGCTGTTGGGGAAGCGATGGTACAACCAGTTCGGTGGCGATGATTATGTGCAGACGGTGAAGGCCAGCATGCCGAGGTTCTCGCCGATGGGCATCAACGGCGCGCCCTGCTTCGTTTTCGACGGCGGCAATGACTACATGAAAGCGTTCCTGTCGAACCCCATTACAGGCACGGATCTGTTCGCGGCGGCGCTCATGCGGACCGCAACTGGCGTGGCCAATTTCGACGGCATAGTTAATGGTGCGGCGATCAGCGACCTTAACGATTTCCAGTCGGCCACTTCGTGTACAGTCAATTGGGGCACCGGCGGCACCGTGATTCTCTATCGCTCTGGCGCTCAGTCGACCACCGCCGTAGGCACCGCTAGTGTCGACGCAAACGTGGTTGCCACCGGCCGCATCTCGGGCGGCAACCTTTACGCTGGCGCGAACGGGACGGAAGCGGCCGGCGAGGCGACCGCTGGCAACCTCAACATCGAGGAGTCGTGGGTCGGCGCACGCTTCTATAACGACGTCCCGAACAATCAAATGCCGGTGGCGCTCGCCGGAGTTGCGATGTTCGGTGGAGATCCCGGCGCCACGGATCGGGGCGCTGTGATCGACTATCTCAAGAGCGTCGGTGGGATTACGTAATCCGACCACACCTGATAGGCTTTCGATATGGAGAAACCGATAGCGGATTTCGGCTGGCAGGATGCAACGACGCATCCGCACCAGACCATGCTGTTACCGAAGGTACTGGCAATGCTTCTACCCCGCCTGCCATGCTGCTCGACCTCGGTTGCGGCAACGGTTGGCTGAGCGAGCAATATCGGCTGGCTGGTGATCAGGTGACGGCTATGGATTGGTCGAGCGACGGGTTGCGGCATGGCTCGGCAGCGTTCCCGCTGATCGAGTTTCGGCCCGGCAATGTGTATGATTCGTTGGGCGGTCCGTTCGACTGCATCGTCTCGAGCGAATTCATCGAGCATCTGTTTGCGCCGGCGCGGATGCTTGCAAGATGCATCGAGGCGTTGAAGCCCGGCGGATTGTTGGTACTGACGAAGCCCTATCAGGGCTGGTTGAAGAACGTCGCCATCGCTGCGACAGGAAACTTTGACCGTCACGTCGACGTGGCGTTCGAAGGCGGACGTATAAAGTTCTTCTCACGAGCCAGCCTGACCGCAACGATGAAAGCCGCAGGCTTTTCGGACATCTGGTTTGCCGCCGCCGGTTGGATTCCGTTGCTGTGGAAATCCATGATCGTGGCAGGCCGTAGACCATAGAGTCAGTTGGCGATTGGTTCTGTGGCGGTTCTGGCGATAATGATAACGCCTGCGATCACCACAATAATCGCCACAAAAGAAAGAAATACAAGTCACTGTCGCATCGGCAGAACATGGCACGAGCCCGATCTATGTTCCAGTTGAGTCGGTCGACTTTGCCGGTGTTTGGCCGCGAGGCCTGGTAGGGCTATCTCGTCCACCCGGCCGTTGTTCACCTAGCACCATGACCGACTATTTTGGTCATCTAGGCTCCCATAGATGTAGGTGGCCGTGGTCGAAATTGAGCCGCATCTGCCGATCCATATCCAACAGCGATGCAACAGAACAGAAGCTGGCTCTGGTCCTGCAGGCGTTCAAAGACGAGGCGCTGACGACGAAACAACTCGCAGCGGCCGGCTGGTTTCCGGAGATCGGCGCATGATCCTGACGTTGGAACTGTCCGTCGTGCTATTCGGCAGGCCCGTGTAGCGACCAAGCAACTGGTCGAAGGAATTTTTGGAAAATCGCCGGCGCGACTGGCGAGTGCGGCGCGGCTTTATTGGCATTTCGTCCGCAATTTCATCCAGTTCAGGCTGTTGTTCTGGCGAGCTCGCCGAACGCATCGCTGCTGAAGAACTAGTTCCCTCTCCCAAGCTCTGGCGCAAGAGACGATTGGCTTCCGTCGCCGATACTTTCGCGCAAGGAGTCGCGTCAATGCTGCAATCCCAGGCCATCCAGCGCGATCTCGACGGGGTCGCGGGGGAGCTGCATTCGCGGATCGACGGGCACGAGGATCTGTGCGCCGAGAGGATGCGGCGGATCGACGAGCGCTTGCAGGCCGGCGATGCGGCGCGCGAGCGGATGCGCTGCGAAATGCGCGAAGGGTTTGCGGCGCTGAAGCAGTCCTTGCGCGACATCCATGCGCGGCTGTGGTGGGCGGCGGCGTCGGTGATCGGGGTGCAGGCCTGCGTCATCGGCTGGTTCCTGGCGACGAACGGTTTGCCGGGCCTCGAGAGATGAAACGCATCCCCGGGCAGAAGATGGCCTCCGAGCATTTCAGCTTCGACGAGCTGGGCTGCCGGCATTGCGGCTTCTTCCATTTCGAGGACGAGGCGCTGCGCAAGCTCGAGCGGCTGCGGGTGGCGATCGGCGTGCCGTTCCGGCCGACATCGGCCTGCCGCTGCCCGATATACAACGCCCGCGTCGGCGGCGCGCCGCTGTCGCAGCACCGGGCGGACGAGTTCCGCGCCGCCTGCGCCGTCGACATTCCGCTGGTGGTGCCCAAGCGCGAGCTGATCGAGGTGGCGGAACAGGTCGGGTTTCTCGGCATCGGCATCGGCTACGCGAGCTTCGTGCATGTCGACAACCGGCGGTACAGGGCGAGGTGGTGACAATTAAACCTGTCATCCCGGCCAAGCGCAGCGCAGAGCCGGGACCCATGACGCCGCCTGCAACCGTGTTCGACGTGGTTATGGGCCCCGGGTCAAGCCCGGGGTGACAGGAAAGAGAGCGGGGAAAGGACTGATCATGCTGGATCTGCTGTTGAACGTGCTGACGGGCGGTGGCCTGGGGCTGCTGGGGTCGATCGTCAGCAAGGTGCTGGGACTGTTCGAGGCGGCGCAGAAGCGCAAGGACCGGCAGCTCGAGTTCGCGCACGAGCTGAAGCTGCTCGAGCTGCAGAGCAAGGAACGCAGTGTCGAGCGCGAGCACGAGCTGGCGATCGCCCAGGAGAACACCTGGGCCGGCATCCGCACCGCCAGTTACGAGCATGACGAGAGCTATGGCACCAACAGCTTCACCGCCTGGCTGCGCTGGGTGCGGCCGGCGCTGACGCTCCTCCTCATTGCGCTGACCGCCGTCGTGTTCTTCAGCACCACCGATTTCGGCGTGCGGGCGGAGATCGCCAATGCCGTCGTGGTGATGGCCATGATGGCGCTGACGTGGTGGTTCGGCGATCGGCAGATGAACAAGATGCGGGTCGGCGGCGGCGTCGCCTGAAAAGTGGCGATCTACGGTGGCTTTCCGGTTCCGCCCTGCGAACCGGAGGCCGAGGCAGACCAGCCTTGAAAGCAACCCCCCGGACCCCTAGGCTGCGCCTGAATTTTGCGCCAACGCCTAGAGGAAATCGATGAAATTTACGGGTACCGATCGGTATATCGCGAGCGAAGATCTGCGTGTCGCGGTCAATGCCGCCATCGCCCTGCAGCGGCCCCTCCTGATCAAGGGTGAGCCCGGCACCGGCAAGACCATTCTGGCGCATGAGGTCGCGCGCGCCATCAACGCGCCGATCATCGAGTGGCACATCAAGTCGACCACCAAGGCGCAGCAGGGGCTGTACGAGTACGATGCCGTCTCGCGCCTGCGCGATTCGCAGCTGGGCGACGACCGGGTGCACGACATCCGCAACTACATCAAGCGCGGCAAGCTGTGGGACGCCTTCGGCGCCAGCGAGCGGCCGGTGCTGCTGATCGACGAGATCGACAAGGCCGACATCGAATTCCCCAACGACCTGCTGCTCGAACTCGACCGCATGGAGTTCTACGTCTACGAGACGCAGGAGACGGTGAAGGCGACGCAGCGGCCGGTGGTGATCATCACCTCGAACAACGAGAAGGAGCTGCCGGACGCCTTCCTGCGTCGCTGCTTCTTCCACTACATCCGCTTCCCCGACCGCGAGACGATGAGCGAAATCGTCGACGTGCATTTCCCGGGCATCCAGCGCAACCTGGTGCGCGAGGCGCTGAACGTCTTCTACGACGTGCGCGAGGTGCCGGGCCTGAAGAAGAAGCCGTCGACGTCCGAATTGCTCGACTGGCTGAAGCTGCTGATGGTCGAGGACATTCCGGCCGACGCGCTGCGCAGCAAGGATCCGTCCAAGCTGATCCCGCCGCTGCACGGCGCGCTGCTGAAGAACGAGCAGGACGTGCATCTGTTCGAGCGGCTGGCCTTCATGGCGCGTCGTGAGAAACAGTAGGCGCGAGAAGCAGTAAGAATCGTCCGACGCGGGAGGCCGCCCATGTTCATCGATTTCTTCCTTAAGCTGCGCGAAGCGAAAGTGCCGGTCTCCATCAAGGAGTACCTGGCGCTGATGGAAGCGATGGACAAGGGCGTCGCCGGCTACAGCGTCGACGATTTCTACTTTCTTTCGCGCGCCGTGCTGGTCAAGGACGAGCGCAACATCGACAAGTTCGATCGCGTTTTCGGCTCCTCGTTCAAGGGGCTGGAATACGTCGCCGAAGCGCAGACGGCCGAGATCCCCGAGGAATGGCTGCGGGCGCTGGCCGAGAAGTTCTTGACCGAGGAGGAAAAGCAGCAGATCGAGTCGCTGGGCGGTTGGGAAAAGCTGATGGAGACCTTGAAGCAGCGCCTCGAGGAGCAGAAGAAGCGCCACGAGGGCGGCAGCAAGTGGATCGGCACCGCCGGCACGTCGCCGTTCGGCGCCTACGGCTTCAACCCCGAGGGCGTTCGCATCGGCCAGGACAAGGGCCGCGAGGGCAGGGCCGTCAAGGTCTGGGACAAGCGCGAGTACAAGAACCTCGACGATACGGTCGAGCTTGGCACCCGCAACATCAAGATCGCGCTGCGCCGGCTGCGCAAATTCGCGCGCGAGGGCGCCGAGGTCGAACTCGACCTACCCGAGACCATCCGCAAGACCGCCAACAATGCCGGTTATCTCGACATCAAGATGGTCCCGGAGCGGCACAACAAGATCAAATTGCTGGTGCTGTTCGATATCGGCGGCTCGATGGACGCGCATATCCGCGTCTGCGAGGAGCTGTTCTCCGCCGCCAAGGCCGAGTTCAAGCACCTGGAGTTCTTCTACTTCCACAACTGCCTGTACGAGAAGGTGTGGAAGGACAATCGCCGGCGCCATTCCGACTTCCTGCCGACCTGGCAGATGCTCCATACCTATCCGTCGGACTACAAGGTGATCTTCGTCGGCGACGGCTCGATGAGCCCCTACGAGATCGTCTATCCCGGCGGCTCGGTCGAGCACTGGAACGAAGAGGCCGGCCAGGCCTGGATCCAGCGCGTCGCCGACATCTACCAGAGCGCGGTCTGGCTCAACCCGGTGCCCGAGCGGCACTGGCCCTACACGCCGTCGATCCAGCTGCTGAAGCAGCTGATGTCCGATCGCATGTACCCGCTGACGCTCGAAGGCCTCGACAAGGCGATGCGCGAGCTCAATCGCGGATAAGAAAAACCTCGGGGAGGCAAGCCCATGACCGGCAACCGGCAGATCGTAATCCAGACCCTGCCCACCGACCGGTTGGGCGAAGAGCATTTCAAAATGGTCGACGCGCCGATGCCGGCCATCGGCGACGGCCAGGTGCTGGTGCGCTCCAGGCTGATCTCGCTCGATGCCGCCAACCGCGCCTGGATGCAGGGCGCCACCTATCGCCAGGCGGTGAAGGCGGGCGACATCATGCACGCCTATTCGCTGGGCGAAGTCGTCGAGAGCAAAGCGCCGGGCTTCGCCAGGGGCGACAAGGTGTTCGGCGAGGGCGGCTGGCAGGAATTCTACGCCATGGACGCGCGCAGGCTCGAGAAGGCGCGCAGCTACGAGCCGGCCTCGCATCTGCTGTCGCTGATCGGCATCGCCGGCAAGACCGCCTATCACGGCCTGATCGAGGTCGGGCGCCCCAAAGCGGGCGAAACCGTCGTCGTCTCAGCGGCGGCCGGTTCGGTCGGCTCCTTCGTTGGCCAGATCGCCAAGGCGATCGGCTGCCGCGCCGTCGGCATCGCCGGCGGGCCGGAGAAATGCCAGTGGCTGGTCGACGAGCTGGGTTTCGACGCGGCTGTCGACTACAAGGCCAAGTCTTTCCGCAAGGATCTGGCCGCGGCGGCGCCCGGCGGCATCGACGTCTTTTTCGACAATGTCGGCGGGCCGGTCCTTGAAGCCGCTCTCTTCCAGATGAATCAGAAGGGCCGCGTCGTCTGCTGCGGCGCCGTCTCGCAGTACGATACCTCCAACATGCAGTCGCCGCGGGGCGTGCCGGGCCTGCTGGTCGTCAAGCGCCTGCGCATGGAAGGCTTCATCGTCATGGACTTCGCCGCCAAGGACAAGGAAGCCGAGGACAGGCTCCTGGGCTGGGCGAAGGACGGCAAGATCAAGACGGTCGAGGATATCGTCGACGGGCTTGAGAACGCACCGCGAGCCCTGATCGGGCTGCTGGCGGGAGAGAATCGCGGCAAGCGGATGGTGCGGGTTTAGCCCGTCACCGACAGAGGTTCAGATGCTCAGATCGAGCAGGTTGTAGTCCCTGATTCCCGCCTTCGCCTTCTCGTCCCAGCGATAGCTCAACCCCGCCTCGACATGCGGCTTGTAGCAGTACGGCGTCTCGCCGGGGAAGCGTTGGCGCCGTGCATCGATACCATAGCCGATCAGGCTGGCGCGCTCCCGGATGCGGGCCTCGTCGTAGACGGCGCGGGCATTGTGGATGCCGCCGGCCTCGACACCCAGCACCGAGCTGCGGCGATGGAAGCCGAAGTTGAGGGTCACGCGCCAGTCCTTGCTCGTGTTGGCGAAGGAACCGTGCACGACCTGGCGGTTGTTGATGACGACGTCGCCCGGCTTGCACACCATCGGCACAGCATCGGGCAGACGTTCGCTGCCGGCTTTGGCGACCATTTCCTTGATGTCGCATTTGCCGGCGATCTTGTGCGAACCCGGCACCACCCACACGCCGTTGGCCGCGGTGCAGCCGTAGAGCTGCGCCATGAAGTTGAAGCCGTGGATGCCTTCGTCCCAGTCCGGACTGTCCCAATGCGTGATGCCATCCTGGTGCCAGGCGACGGAAGCGCCCAGGCCAGGCTCCTTGATGAACAGTGCCTCGTTGAAGGGCGTGAAGTCCTCGCCGTTGACCGCCGCGGCCACCGCCAGCAATCCCGGATGGCCATAGACGCGCAGCTGAGTTTCGAGAAACTGCAGGCTGCCCAGGATCAGATAGACGATGTCAGTGGGCGCGTCGGCCTTGGCCTTGGGCTCGAACATCTTCACCGGATGGCGGCCATTGGCCAGTTCCGTGCCGCCGAACGGATCGCCCAGCGGCTTGGACCAGAACAGGGTCTGCGCCTTGCAGTCGATGCCGAGCGCCGGCCGGCCATGGCGGTCGACCGGCGAGTCTTTCTCCTTCGGCAGCCGCTCCAGCAGGTTCTTGAAGTCAGCCTCGATCTCGGCCAGCTCCTCCTTGCCCAGCACGTCCTCGAAGACGTAGAAGCCGGTACGCCAATAGGCGTCGAGAATGTCGGGATGGATCTTGCCGTCGGCGGTGAAGCGGATCGGCCCGCGATTGCCCAGCGCGTAGGCGCGTTCTTCGCCCTCGCGCAGGTAGTCCTGCATGGCGGTTTCTTCGCTGCCGTAGTCGCTGACGCGGGCTGCTTGGCTCATTCGTATCCTCCGATGCACTCTGCGGTGCCTGGGAGAATGCTAGGCCGAACTAGTCGAAATTCAAACCCAGTTCGGCGCGCTTCTTTTTGCTCAATCCCTGCGCCACCAGCCTATGCGATTGACGCAGATAGGCTTTCAGCTCCTTCAGCGACAATCCGGGCTTGTCGTAATGCTGGATCCATTTCATTCCGCGAGACGCGAGATAGGGTGCGGGCCGCAGACCGGGCTCGTTCTTCAGCAGCTCGTAGGAGACCGGCGTGACCTTGAAGGTGATGCCGGGGTAGGCGCGGCCTTCCCAGCCGCCGATGGCGAAGACCTTGCCGCCGACCTTCCAGACATGCGCCTCGCCCCATTGCTGCACATAGGTTGTGGCGGGCAGCGAGCGGCAGAAATCGTTGTATTGCTTGTAGTTCACTTCTTCGCCAAATCCTTCGGCAGGTCACCCGGCCGCCAGGTATTGGCCGCGCCCGCTGCCATCTGCTGCATGGTTTCCTGCAACGCCTTCTCCGCGCGCTGATCGCCCTGCACGGCCTTGAGGATCGACTCGCTGCGGCCGGCGGCCAGTTCGACGCTGTGGCCGGCGACGTAGTCGGCCGAGGCTTTGAGATGGGCGGTGGTGCCGTTCAGCTCCGGCATGACGTAGCGGGCGAACAGATCCCACGAGCGCAGCGTGTTCTCGCGATTGGCCCAGTCGTGCACGAAGCCCAGCACCACACCGAAGCCGCCGGTGATGCGCTGCAATTCGCGTACCGCCTTGACCATCTCGTCCGGCGTGCCGATCACCGCCGAGCCGCCATTGCCGAAATCGCTGAGCTGGTTGAGCAACGCCCATTTGTCGTCGACCCTGACCGCGCCGGTTCGCGCCAGCACGCGCACGATATACTGGTTGTGCCAGAGCTGCAGGCCGTCGACGGCCTCCTGGCGCGCCTGCTCCTTGCTCTCGGCGAGATGGAAGGAGACCAGTACGCGCCAGTCGCGCCGGTCCACCGCCTGGCCGTGTTCCCTGGCCGCCTGTTCGGCGAAGGACCATTGCAGCGGCAGCGCCTGCAGCCCGTCGGTCGAGGTCGAGGCGATCGACAGCGCGCCCATGCCGTATTTGCCGGCCAGCTTCATGCCGGATGGGCTGATGGAAGACGCCGCCGCCATCGGGATCTTCTCCTGCTGCGGCAGGAGCTGGAGCTGCCCGTCATTGATCTGAAACCATTCGCAGCGATAGGTCAGCCGCTCGCCCTTGAGCAGCCGCACGATCACGCCCAGCGCCTCGTCCTGCCGGTCGCGCAGCAGCGTCTGGTCGATGCCGAACATGCGCGCATCCGAGGGCAGCGCCCCCGGCCCGGTGCCGAACAGCATGCGCCCGCCCGTCATCCAGTCGAGCTGCACGATGCGCTGCGCCACGGTGAAGGGGTGGTGATAGGGCAGCGACACCACCCCGGTGCCGAGCTTGATGCGCCTGGTGTTCTCGCCCGCCGCCGCCAGGAACAGCTCGGGGCTGGCGATCATCTCCCAGCCCGACGAATGATGTTCTCCGCACCAGAACTCGTCGTAGCCCAGCCGGTCGAGATGAGCAACGAAATCCAGATCGCGCCGGAACTGCAACGCCGGATTCTCGCCGACGGGATGATGCGGCGCCAGGAAAGCGCCGAATTGCATGCGGTTCACCGAGGGCTCCTCAACTGGCCAAACAGGTGAGGGAGTTTAGAGCGCCGACGGATTTGCTCAAGGCCCGGTTGTAGCCCTCATCCTGAAGTTCTCAAAGGATATGACAGACAGTTATGCCGCCAGTGTGCCCGTCGGCTTCAGGAACGGCGTCACGACCGCCAGCGCGCGCTGCACGTAGAGTTCCTTTTCGCCGACCGGCGCCACGTAGTGGAGCGCTTCTTCCGCGTCGCGAACACTTGCCAGTCGTCCGATCATCCATGTAGCCAGATATTGCGAGGCCAGGCAGCCGCCGGCAGTGGCGACGGTGCCGTGCGCCACGAATGGCGCGTCGAGGACTTTCACGCCGGCCTCAATAACCCAGGGTTTGGTCGTCAGGTCGGTACAGGCCGGCAGGTCGCCGATCAGGCCGAGCTTGGCCAGGATCAGAGTGCCCGAGCATTGCGCCCCTATCAGCTGACGCGACGGATCGAGCGTCAGGCGCGACAGCAGCAGGGCGTCGGCAGCAATCTCGCGCGTCTTGACGCCGCTGCCGATCAGCACCGCATCGGCTTCGCTGGCGAACTCCAGAGGCTTCTGGCGCTGCACGGTGACGCCGTTCATCGACGTCACCTCCGGGGTCGGCGCGGTGATGTGTGCCTTCCAGCCTATGGCATGCAACCGGTTCATGATCGCAGCGGCGACGAACGAATCGAGCTCGTTGAAGCCGTCGAAAGTCAGGACCGCAATCTGCATGGGAGTCTCCGTAATGGGAAGTCGCCATTCTAGGGAGGCACAGGTCCTCAAGCGTTGCTGAATTGCCGGGGTTGTGTCGTGGACAATGCACGTGAGCACAAGGACAATCGGGACATGTTAAGACTGGATCATCTAACGGTCATTGCGCCCAGTCTCGAGGAAGGCGTGGCGCATGTCCGGCAGTGCCTCGATCTCGATGTGCCTTTCGGGCAGCGGCATCTTTACATGGGCACGCATAACCACCTGCTGCAGCTGGGCGATACGGTCTATCTGGAGATCGTGGCGCTCGACCCGGAAGGGAGCGATCCTGGGCGCAAGCGGTGGTTCGGGTTGGACGATCAGGCGGCCGTACGGCGCGACTGGGATGAGGGCAGGCGTTTGCGCGGCTGGGTGGCGCGGACGGATGGGATCGATGCCGTTCTCGCGGGCCGCACGCATATCTTCGGCGAGAAAGTCGCGTTGGGCGGATCGTTTGACTTTTCCATTCCGGCCGATGGTTCGCTACCGCTCGATGGCGCTGCGCCATCGATCATCGACCGGCGCGGCAAGGCACGCTCGATGGCGAGCATTCCCGATCTGGGGGCGAGGCTGCGGTATTTCTCGCTGGAGCATCCTGAGCCGGCCTCGGTCGAAGCGATGTACCGGGAGTTCGGGATCGATCGGCCGCCGACGGTGATGCTGGGACCGGTGCTGCGCTATCGCGCGGAGATTGAGACGCCGGACGGAATAAAGGAGCTTACGTAAGTTCTCCTTACGAGGAGCGGGATTGCGAGAATGCGCTACCATAATCGCTTGTTCGCAAACGCATGGCCTGAACCGGATTTCAGGTATTTTTTCAAACACCAAAGCTTTTGCCTGGTCTGAAAAGCCAATGTACGTAACCAACTTCCAAGGCTTGAACTTGGCGGTGTGCTTGGATTTGCCTGCATTGTGATCGGCAAGTCGCTGGCGCAGATCGGCGCTTGCGCCGACATAGCGTTGACCCGGGAAAGCCGTGCTTTCTAGCAGATATACGTAATGCATCGGCCCTCCTTCGCTAAAGCTTTGGAGGGCATCCTGCTTCGCATTCAGGACAGGATCAAATCCTGTGAAGCGGGTAGCGCGAAGCAGGATGGCGGAGGGAGCGGGATTCGAACCCGCGATGGCTTTTTAGACCATACACACTTTCCAGGCGTGCGCCTTCAACCACTCGGCCACCCCTCCATGCGGCGCGCAATCTAGACCAGCGTCGCCGTCGATTCAATTCGCTTCAGTCTGGCGAAAATCCCTTGATTACAGGCGCTTTCTAGTCGCCGCCGGTCTTTAGCGCCGCCAGGAAGGCCGATTGCGGGATCTCCACGTTGCCGACCTGCCGCATGCGCTTCTTGCCCTTCTTCTGCTTCTCGAGCAGCTTGCGCTTGCGCGAGATATCGCCGCCATAGCATTTCGCCAGCACGTCCTTGCGCATGGCGCTGATGGTTTCGCGGGCGATTACGCGGCTGCCGATCGCGGCCTGAATGGCGATCTTGAAGAGCTGCTTGGGAATCAGTTCCTTGAGGCGCTCGCACAGGATGCGGCCGCGATGCTCGGCATGCGAGCGGTGCACGATGATGGAAAGCGCATCGACCGCCTCGCCGTTGACCAGGATCGACACCTTTACCAGGTCGCCTTCCTGGTAGGATTCCATCTCGTAGTCGAAGCTGGCGTAGCCGCGCGTCACAGATTTCAGCCGGTCGTAAAAGTCGTACACCACCTCGTTCAGCGGCAGGCGATAGACCACCATGGCGCGGGTTCCGGCATAGGTGAGCTCGACCTGAACGCCGCGCCGTTCCTGGCAAAGCGCCAGGATGGGGCCGAGATAGTCGTCGGGCACGATGATGGTGGCGCGGATCCACGGCTCGTCGATCCGTTCGATCTTGGCGGCATCGGGCATGTCGGCCGGATTGTGCAACTCGATCTGCCTGCCGTCCGTCATCGTCAGCTTGTAGATCACCGACGGCGCCGTGGTGATCAGATCGAGATCGTACTCGCGTTCCAGCCGCTCCTGGATGATCTCCAGGTGCAACAGGCCGAGGAAGCCGCAGCGGAATCCGAAACCGAGGGCGGCCGAGGACTCCGCCTCGTACTCGAAGCTTGCGTCGTTCAGCTTCAGCTTCGCCAGCGACTCCCTGAGCTGCTCGAAATCGGCGGCGTCGACCGGGAACAGACCGCAGAACACCACCGGCACCGACTTCTTGAAGCCGGCCAGCGGCGCTGCCGCCGGCGCCTTGTCATCGGTAATGGTGTCGCCGACCTTGCAGTCGGATATGGTCTTGATACCGGCGACGATGAAGCCCACTTCGCCCGGCCCCAGCTCGTCGACGTCCTGGCGCTTGGGCGTGAAGATGCCGACCTTGTCGGTGTTGTAGGCCGCACCCGTGGCCATCATGCGAATTTTCTGGTTGCGCTTCAGTACGCCGTCCTTGATGCGCACCAGCACCACGACGCCGAGATACGAATCGTACCAGGAATCGATCAGCAGCGCCTTCAGCGGCGCATTGCGGTCGCCCTGCGGCGGCGGCACGCGCTTCACCAGCGCCTCCAGCACATCGTCGATGCCGATGCCGCTCTTGGCGGAAGCCATTACCGCATCGGAGGCGTCGAGCCCGATGACGTCCTCGATCTCCTTGCGCACCCGTTCGGGTTCAGCCGCGGGGAGATCGATCTTGTTCAGGACCGGAATGATCTCGTGGTTGTTGTCGATCGCCTGGTAGGCGTTCGCGAGGGTCTGCGCCTCGACGCCCTGACTGGCGTCGACCACCAGCAGCGACCCTTCGCAAGCGGCCAGAGAGCGGCTGACTTCGTACGCGAAGTCGACATGGCCCGGCGTATCCATTAGGTTCAGCGCGTAGGTCTTGCCGTCCTTTGCCGGATAGAGAAGACGCACTGTCTGCGCCTTGATGGTAATGCCACGTTCGCGTTCGATCTCCATGCTGTCGAGCACCTGCTCCTGCAGCTCGCGCTGGGTCAGTCCACCGCATCGTTCGATCAGCCGGTCGGCCAGGGTCGATTTGCCATGGTCGATATGGGCAATGATCGAGAAGTTGCGGATCAGCGTCTGGTCGAACATGGTCTCGTAATGCTCCGCCTCAGCCGCGCAGCGACGCGCCAGTGGCCTTGGCCACGTTGGCGACGATCTTGCCGGCGATGGCTTCGATTTCGGCCTCGGTCAGCGTCTTGCCGACGGGCTGGATGGTCACGGATATCGCCAGCGACTTCCTGCCGGGCTCCACGCCTTTGCCGGCATAAAGATCGAACACGGCAACGCGGGAGATCAGACTGCGTTCGGCGGCCCTGGCTGCCTTGACCACGGCGTCGGCCGTCACGTCGTCCGCCACAAGGAAGGCGAAATCGCGTTCGATCGGCTGCAGCGGCAGAAGTTTCAAAGGCGGGCGCGCCTTGCCGCTCCTGGCCTGCTTCGGCATCGGCACACGATCGATGAAGAGCTCGAAGCCCACGGTCGGCTGCTCGATCCTGTAATGCGCCAGAATCGCCGGGTGGATCTCACCGAACCAGCCGATGATCTGCGGACCCAGCCGCAGCGCGCCGGAGCGGCCGGGATGGTACCAGCCGGGAGCCGCTTTGGCGTCGATCTGCGGCTGCTCCGGGTCCATGCCGAGCGCCTGGACCGCGGCCTGGATGTCGGCCTTGGCATCGAAAGCGTCGACCGGGCGGTGCCCACCGGTCCATTGCCGCGGCTGCGCCAGGCCCGATCGGATACCTGCAGCGACTGTGGCTTGGTCCTCCGGTCGATTGCCCGCATATTGCGGACCGACCTCGAACAGGGCGACGTCGCGCATGCCGCGCGCGATGTTGCGGGCGGCCGCGTCGATCAGGTTGGGCGCGATGGTCGCCCGCATGACGTCGAGATCCGCCGACATCGGATTGGCCAGCCGCATGGCATCGTCGACAGGCGCGAACAAGGCCGCATCCTTGCCGGCCATGAACGACCATGTCACCGCTTCGACAAGACCGCGCGCCGCAAGAGCCCGCCGCGCATGGCCCGGTCGTCTCTGTTGAATGGTGCGGGCGGGCGTGGTGACGGCGGCGATGCGCGGCATTGGGACCGATGGAATGGAATCGTAGCCATGAACGCGCACGACTTCCTCGACCAGATCCGCCTCGCCGATGATGTCCGGTCGCCACGACGGCGGAGCGACCTGCCAGGTGGAGCCGTCGCCGGAGACGTCGAAGCCGAGCGCCTGCAGGATCCGCTTGCTCTCGCCACTGTCGACGTCGAAGCCCGCAAGGCCGGGAATGCGCGACAGCCGCAACTGGTAGACGCGATCGTCGGCGGGGACGTCACCAGCCTGCACGATGTCGCTGGCCTCGCCGCCGCATAGCTCGAGAATCAGGCGAGTGGCTGCTTCGACGCCGGAGATGCAGGAGTGCGGATCGATGCCGCGTTCGAAGCGATAGCGGGCGTCGGACTGGATGCCCAGTTTGCGGCCCGTCGTCGCCGTCCGGATGGGATCGAAATAGGCGGCTTCCAGGAACATCTCGGTCGTCTGATCGGAGCAGCCGGAGATCTCGCCGCCCATGATGCCGCCGATCGCCTGCACGCCCTGCTCGTCGGCGATGACGGTCATTTCCCCGTCCAGCTCGTAGGTGCGGCCGTCGAGTGCCATCACCGTTTCGCCCGAGCGGGCGAGCCGCATCGTCAGGTCGCCCTTGATCTTGCCGGCGTCGAAGACGTGCAGCGGACGATTGAGATCGAAGGTGAAGAAATTCGTGACATCCACCAAAGCGGAGATCGGCCGCAATCCGATTGCCTTGAGCCGGTTCTGCAGCCATTCGGGGCTCGGCCCGTTACGCAGGCCACGGAAATAGCGGCCAGCCACGACCGGGCAGGCATCGCTCGTTTCTGCCGAGAAGCTGCGTCGCCAGGCGATCGGGCTCTTGAATGCCGCCGTCGATTCCGCCTTGGGCTCGGGCTTGAGCACGCCCAGTCCGGCGGCCGTCAGATCGCGCGCAATGCCGCGCACGCCGAGGCAATCGCCGCGATTGGGCGTGATCTTGATCTCGATGACGGGGTCGTTGGCGCCCAGCACATCCGCTACCGGCACGCCCACGGGCGTGTCGGCCGGCAGATCGATAATGCCGTCGTGGTCTTCGCCCAATTGCAGCTCGCGCGCCGAACAGAGCATGCCGTTGCTTTCCTGGCCGCGAATCTTGCTGGGCTTCAGCAGCAATCCGGTGCCGGGGATCGTCGTGCCGACAGGGGCGAATACGCCTTTCATGCCGGCGCGCGCATTGGGAGCGCCGCACACCACCTGCAGGATCTCCTTGCCGGTATCGACCTTGCAGACGCGCAGCCGATCGGCATCCGGATGCTGCTCGGCCGAGATGACGTGCGCCACGGTGAAGGGCTGCAGGTTCTTGGCCGGATCGACGATGCTTTCGACCTCGAGCCCCAGCATCGTCATCGTGCTGGCGATGCGCTCGAGATCGGCGTCGGTATCGAGATGCTGCTTGAGCCAGCCCAGGGTGAACTTCATCGGCTCAACCCTCCCGTCAGGCTGGGGACGTCGAGCGCGCCGAAGCCATAGTGGCGCAGCCAGCGCAGATCCGATTCGAAGAACGTGCGCAGATCGGGGATGCCGTATTTCAGCATGGCGATGCGCTCGATTCCCATCCCGAACGCGAATCCCTGGTACCGGGTAGAATCGACGCCGCAATACTCCAGCACTTTGGGATGCACCATTCCGCAGCCGAGAATTTCGAGCCACGATTCGCCGGCGCCGATGCGCAGTTCCCCGTTCTGCCACGAGCAGCCGATATCGACCTCGGCCGACGGTTCCGTGAACGGGAAATACGACGGCCGGAAGCGGATCGGCAGTTCCGACACTTCGAAATACGCCTTGGCGAATTCCTGCAGGCAGCCCTTCAGATGGCCCATATGGCTTGCCTCGTCGATCACCAGACCTTCGACCTGATGGAACATCGGCGTGTGGGTGATGTCGGAATCCATGCGGAAGGTGCGGCCAGGCACGATGATGCGGATGGGCGGTTTCTGGCCGACCATCGTGCGAACCTGCACTGGCGAGGTGTGGGTTCGCAGCAGCATCGGCGTGCCGTCCGCCCGCGGCGGCAGATAGAACGTATCGTGCATCTGCCGCGCCGGATGCTCGGGCGGAATGTTCAGCGCGGTGAAATTGTGCCAGTCGTCCTCGATATCGGGACCGTCTGCCCAGACGAAACCCATGTCGCCGAAGATCGCCACGATCTCGTCGATGGTCTGGCTTATGGGGTGGATGGAGCCCTGAGGCTGGGGGCGGGCAGGGAGCGTAACGTCGATCCGCTCTTCCGCTAGTTTCTTGTCGAGAGCGGCGCCCTGCAGGCTGGCCTTGCGGGCTTCGATCGCCTGCTCGAATTCGGCCTTGACCACGTTGACCTTCGCGCCAAACGTCTTGCGCTCTTCAACCGGCAACGTCCCGAGCTGCTTCAGCAGTCCGGTCAGGGAGCCCTTCTTGCCGAGCGTCGCCACGCGGACATTTTCCAGCGCCTCCAGAGAGGACGCCTCTCCAAGCGCTTTCAGCGCTTCGCTTCGCGTCTGTTCAACCTGGTCCATCAGAGCCGTGCCCCAATTCCGTCTTCTCTAGTGCCGCAAATAAAAAAGGGCCGTCTGCCGGCGGCCCCTTTTCCATTTCTTCCGTCCGCCCCGGTCGACGCCGAGAACGGGAGAACTACTTGAGGGCTGCCTGGGCCTGTTGCACCAGCAGCTTAAACGATTCCGGCTCGTGCATGGCGATGTCGGCCAGAACCTTGCGATCCAGCTCGACGCCGGCCTTCTTCATGCCGTTCATGAACTGCGAATAGGTCAGCCCGTGTTCGCGGACGCCGGCGTTGATGCGCTGGATCCACAGGCCGCGGAAATTGCGCTTCTTCGCCCGGCGGTCGCGATAGGCGTATTGCAGCCCTTTCTCGACCTTCTCGATGCCGATGCGGAAAGCGTCCTTCGCCCGGCCACGATAGCCCTTGGCGAGTTCCAGAACCTTCTTGTGACGGGCGTGACCCGTCACGCCTCTTTTGACGCGTGCCATGGCCTATCCCCTCAACCGTTCGGAAGAAAGTTCTTCTTGATGATGATCGCGTCCGGCGCGGAAGCGACGGTGGTGCGACGGGCCTGGCGCAGCATGCGGTTGGGCCGCTTGCTCATGCCGTGGCGCTTGCCGGCCACGCCGAATTTCACTTTGCCCGTGGCAGTGATCGAGAAGCGCTTCTTGGCGCCGCTCTTGGTCTTCAGCTTGGGCATTTTTCTTCCTTTCTATGCGGCCCAGACGCCCGACCGTTGGTCGAGGGAGCCCGCTCGTGTCTATCCGGGGCGACGGAGGCAATGCCCTTGCGCCATGCCGCCCATTCAGGCGCGAGGTTATATCGGGCGCCGGCAACAATTGCAAGCGCCCGAAAACCTTTCAATTTCAGCGTATTAAGCTGGCCCCAGCGGTTGTGGCCGGGGTGCCCGCGGTGGCCCTATTTGGGGGCCAGGACCATGGTCATCTGCCGACCTTCCATCTTCGGCATCTGTTCGACCTTGGAAATCGGATCGAGTTCCTCGCGAACGCGCTTGAGCACGTTCATGCCGATGTCCTGGTGGACCATCTCGCGGCCGCGGAAGCGGAGGGTGACCTTGACCTTGTCGCCGGTATCGAGAAATTTCCGCATGGCCCGCATCTTGACGTCGTAGTCGTGATCGTCGATGCCGGGACGCATCTTTATCTCTTTGACTTCAATGATCTTTTGCTTCTTGCGGGCTTCGTTGGCCTTTTTCTGCGCCTCGTACTTGTACTTGCCGTAATCCGCGATCTTGCATACCGGCGGCTCGGCATTCGGCGAGACTTCGACCAGATCAAGCCCGGCTTCCTCGGCCATGACCAGGCCTTCGCGCAGCCCGACCACACCGACCATTTCGCCATTCTCGTCGATCAGGCGAATCTTCATCGCCTGGATCTCGTTGTTGACGCGCGGCCCGTCGCGGGACGGCGCGGCATTGTGCATTGGTCTGGCTATGTATCTCTCCCTCGTTGGTTACCCCGCCGTCTCAACGGCTGCGGGCGGATAATGCGGCGGGCCACTGCGGTCCGCCGCCCGGTCTTCGCTGCCGGCCCGTCAGGCCGGTGGCGTCGCTTCCTGGCGGAGTCTATGAACTGCCTCTTCCAGCGCAAGCGATTCTTGCTTTTCCGAGCCCAGCCGCCGGATCGACACCGTGCCCTCGGCAGCCTCGCGTTTGCCGACGGCGATGATCACCGGCACTTTCGCCAGGGAGTGCTCGCGCACCTTGTAGTTGATCTTTTCGTTACGCAAATCGAGATCGCAACGGATACCGGCTTTCCTGAGCGCCGCCTCGACTTCCCGGGCATAGCCGTCGCCTTCGCTGGTGATCGTCGTCACCACGACCTGCACCGGGCTGAGCCATAACGGGAATCTGCCGGCAAAGTTCTCTATCAGTATGCCGATGAAGCGCTCGAACGTGCCGAGGATCGCCCGATGAAGCATGACGGGCCGATGCCGCTGGCCGTCCTCGCCGATATAGGAGGCGTCGAGCCGCTCAGGCAGAACGAAGTCGACCTGCAACGTCCCGCACTGCCAGTCCCGCCCGATCGCGTCGCGCAGCACGAACTCCAGTTTCGGACCGTAGAAAGCGCCTTCTCCCGGATTGAGCGCGTAGTCCAGGCCTGCGGCTGCGCAGGCCTGTTTCAACGCGTCTTCGGCGCGATCCCAGACCGCGTCGGCGCCGGCGCGTACGGGAGGGCGGTCGGAGAATTTCACGAAGGAATCGGCGAAGCCCAGATCGGCATAGATTTTCCGCAGCAGGTCGCAGAAGGCGATGGTCTCGCTCTCGATCTGATCCTCGGTGCAGAAGATATGCGCATCGTCTTGAACGAAACCGCGCACCCGCATGATGCCGTGCAGGGCGCCCGAGGGCTCGTAGCGATGGCAGGCCCCGAACTCGGCCATCCGCAGCGGCAGGTCGCGGTAACTCTTCAGCCCCTGGCGGAAGATCTGCACGTGGCAGGGACAGTTCATCGGCTTGAGCGCGAAGACGCGTTCGTCCTCGGTCTCGCTGACGAACATGTGCTCGCGGAACTTCTCCCAGTGGCCCGACGCCTCCCACAGGGCGCGGTCCATGAGCTGCGGCGTGCGCACTTCGACGTATCCCGCCGCATCGAGCCGTCGACGCATGTAGGCTTCGAGCGTCCGATAGAGCGTCCAGCCCTTCGGATGCCAGAACACCATGCCCGGCCCTTCTTCCTGCAGATGGAACAGGTCCATCTCGCGGCCCAGTCGCCGGTGGTCGCGTTTCTCGGCCTCCTCGAGCTGCGTCAGATAGGCCTGCAGCTGCTTCTGGTCGAACCACACCGTGCCGTAGATCCGCTGCAGCATCTGATTGCGCGGATCACCACGCCAGTAGGCGCCGGCGACCTTCATCAGCTTGAACGCCTTGCCCAGGCGCCCCGTGGTTTCCAGATGCGGGCCGGTGCACAGATCGAGCCAGTCGCCGCCCTGTCGGTACACCGAGATATCGACGTCGCGCGGCAGGGTTTCGATGTGCTCCGCCTTGTACTTCTCCCCCTTCTCGAGGAAGTGGTGGATGGCGTCGGCGCGCGACCAGACTTCGCGCTTGATCGGCAGGTCGCGCTCGACGATTTCGCGCATGCGCTGCTCGATGCGCTCGAAATCCTCGGGCGTAAACGGTTCGTCGCGCACGAAGTCGTAGTAGAAGCCGTTTTCGATCGCCGGACCGAAGGTGATCTGGGTGCCCGGGTAGAGCTCCTGCACCGCCTGCGCCATGACATGGGCGGCGTCGTGCCTCAGCAGTTCCAGCGCGTCCTCGTCCCGGGCGGTGACGATCGACACGCTGGCGTCGCGATCGATCAGGCTGGCCAGATCCTTCATTTCGCCGTCGATGCGGACCGCCAGCGCGGCCTTGGCCAGGCCGGCGCCGATGCTGGCCGCCAGCTCCTTGCCAGACACGGGATGGTCGAACTGGCGTACGCTGCCATCCGGCAGGGTCAGGGAAATCATCGAAAACTCTTGCAGAACCAGTGGTTTATCGGAACGCCGCGATGCGTTTCTGCGCGCGTCGGGCGTAGCGACTTAGGCCGCATGGGCGGGCATGTCAAGGCAGGTCACTTCCGCGCGTCGGACCAGATCGTTTCCAGCACCGAATCGTAGAGAGCCAGCAGCTGTTCGGCGATCAGGTCGAGCGCGAACTCGTTCTTCATGTGCTCGATCGCCGCGCCGGCCAGACGGGCCCGATCGTCCGGGTCGAGCGCCAGCGCTTCGTTCAGGGCTGCCGCCAGCGCGCCGTCATTTCCTACCGGAAATACCCAACCCGACTCGCCCGGCCGCAGCGGTTCGGCAATGCCGCCGATATCCGATGCCACGACAGGGCGGCCCATTGCCTGCGCTTCGGTGACGATGCGGCTGTAGGGCCGCGGCCTGACGTCGGCGACGACCACGGCGTCGGCCAGCATGTAGGCCGCCGGCATGTCGCCGCAGTGCTCGGCGATGAATACCAGGCCGCCAACGCCCTTTTTCCCGATCGATTTCTCGAGTTCCTCGCGGCGGGAGGCGCTCTCCGGGCGGGCGCCCAGCAGCAGGCAGAACACGTCGTGCCGCGCCATCGTCTTGACCGCGTCGATGACGGTATCGGCGCCCCGCTCGCTGTCCAGCGGCGCCGGCACGAGGATGATCCTGCGATCGTCGGGAACGCGCCATTGCTGCGCCAATTTGATGATGCGTTCGGCCCGCACGGCCAGCGGGCTGAAGCGCGCAATGTTGACGCCGGGCGGGATCAGGGCCATGCGCGCTTCGTCGAGCTTGTATTCCGTCTGGAGGTAGTCGGCAACTTTGCGCGAAGGCGCGACGACGCGATCGGCGCGGAGCAGGGGTTTCAGCCGACCCTTGGCGAAAAAACCTCTGGGTTCCAGCGACTCCAGAAAAGTGCTGACCAGCCGCAACGAGCTCGAGCGGGTCAGAGGCCTCAGCGCCTTCGCCGCTTCCCAGCCGTAGACGTGCACGACGTTGACGTTTTCCTGCGCCAGAAGCCTGCGCAGGCGGCGACGCGTCGAGAGCTTGAGGAAATCGCTTTCGCTTTCCAGCGGCAGCAGATGATGGGCGACGCCGGCGCGGTCGAGTTCATGGACCAGCGGCCCGCCGCTCGAGGCAACGGCAGCCTTGCCGCCGGCGCGCACGACGGCTGCGGCATTGTCGATGGCAAGGCGTGCGGCCGGCCCGCCGTCCAGACGGCCAACGATCTGTAATATAACGGGAATTCGCGGTGAACCGCCGGCGGCATCCGTGCTAGTTTTCTCGGCGGCGATATCGACCATCAGACTCAATCTGACAACATGGGGCCTGCATTGACTACCCAAACCCCCCAATCCGCACAAGGCCATTCCTATATCGTGCGGCCCGACGGAAAACGCCTCGCCTATGTCGCCATAAACGGCAGAGGACCGGCCGTCGTGTTTCTGGGTGGGTTTCGATCCGACATGACCGGCACCAAGGCGATGGCTCTGGATTCCTGGGCGCGGACCCGCGGCCAGGCCTTCCTGCGCTTCGACTACTTCGCCCATGGCGCGTCGGACGGCGATTTCGCCGACGCCACGGTCGGGCGCTGGCGCGACGATGCGCTGGCCGCCATCGGCCAGCTCGAGCGCGGGATGAAGCTGGTGCTGGTTGGCTCCAGCATGGGCGGCTGGATCATGCTGCGAATCGCCCGCGATCTTGGCGCCCGGCTTGCCGGCATGGTCGGCATCGCCGTAGCCCCCGACTTCACCGAAGCGTTGATCCTTCCGACGCTGACCTCTGCGCAACGCGACGAGCTCGACCGAACCGGCCGTTTGCTGCAGCCCAGCCAGTACAGCGCCGAGCCCGACATCATCACGCGGCGCCTGATCGAGGAAGGGCGCGATCACCTGGTGCTGAACAAGCGGCTGGCGGTCGACTGCCCGGTTCATTTGATCCACGGTACGGCCGATGCCGATGTGCCCTGGCGGCATGCCGAGCGCGTCCTCGACCATATCGAAGCGCCGGAGGCCACGCTGACCCTGGTGAAGGACGGCGATCATCGCCTGTCGACGCCGCGCGAAATCGAGCGCCTGCTGACAAGCGTCACCCGTCTGTGCGACGCCTAACGGTTGGTCTCTTCGCTCTCCAGAATTGCCTTCAGCCCGTCACGATAGCTGGGATAGGCAAGTCGTACGCCGAGTTCACGCTTGATGAGGGCGTTCGCAATGCGCCGGTTGGTGGCGTAGAACTCGCGCCCCATTGGCGACAGCTCCGCCGCGATCGCTTCGTAAGCGACGAGCGGCGGCGGCTCGACGCCGAGCAGTTTGCAGGCATGGGCGACCACCTCCGCCGCTGGCGCCGGCTCATCGTCCGCGACGTTATAGATCGCGCCATGCCGCGGCCGGTCAAGCGACGCCATGACCGTGCGCGCAATGTCGTCGACATGGATGCGGGAGAAAACCTGCCCCGGCTTGTCGATGCGCCGCGCCTTGCCGGCCCGCACGTCGTCGAGCGCGCTGCGGCCCGGGCCATAGATGCCTGGCAGGCGGAAGACATGCGTCGGCACGCCCAGCCCCTTGCCGAACTCGACCCATTGCGATTCCGCCAGAAGTCGACGGCGACCCCGGTCGTTGGCGGGATTGGGATTGGCCATCTCGTCCACCCAGGCGCCGCCGGTATCGCCATAGACGCCGGTGGTCGACAGATAGCCGATCCAGCGCAGCGTCTTCCAGGCTTCGGGAGCGAGCGCCCTGAGGCTTGGCAGCATCGGATCGCCGGCATCGTTCGGGGGCGCCGAGGCGAGCAGCGCGGTGGCCCCGGCCGCGATGCTCGCGCTGAAAGTTTTCGGGGTGGCAACCAGCCCTTCCAGGCCGGCCTCGCACAGCGCACGCGCGCCCTCGGCGGTGCGGCTGGTACCGCGCACGCGCCAGCCCTGGGCCAGCAACCGCCGTGCAACGGCCTTGCCCGCAAAGCCCGCCCCCAGAATGAGCATGGTCGGTGGCGACGAAATCACTGCGCTCACGCTGGCCCCTGCTTGTGGCCTCTTGCAAGATGCCGGTGCATCGGCCAAATCTGACTCATGGCTGCAGCCTGTCGTTTCCTGCTCGCGCTCGCTGGCGCGCTGATTTTCCTGTCGCCGGCGGCGGCAGCGCCGCGCAATGCCTCGGGCATCAATCACGAACAGCAGTACACCGCCTGCATGAATCTGGCAAAGACCCGCCCGCGCGAGGCCTATGCCAGCGCCAACACGTGGTACGACCGCGGCGGCGCGGAAGCGGCCGAACATTGCGCCGCCATCGCCCTGTTCGGCATGGGGCAATACGTCGAAGCGGCCAACCGGCTCGAACGGCTGGCCGACGCCCAGCCCGGCGATCGCAATCGGCTGCGCGCCGATCTCTATGCCCAGGCGGGGCAATCCTGGTTGCTGGCCAGCTATCCCGACCGGGCGCTGGTCGCGCAGGGCAACGCTCTGGCCCTGCAGCCGAACTCGGTCGAGTTCCTGATCGATCGCGCGGTGACCTATGCCGGCATCGATCGGCTGGCCGAGGCTCAGCGCGATTTGGATACGGCGTTGCGCATTTCGCCACGACGGCACGACGCGCTGACTCTGCGCGCCACCACCTTGCGTCTGCTGGGGCAGGGGCCTCGCGCCGCCGCCGACATCGAGCAGGCCATCAAGCTCAACGCCAGCTATCCCGAGGCCTATCTGGAACGCGGGCTGCAGCGCAAGGCGGCTGGAAATACGGCGCAGGCGAACGAAGATTTCGTCAAGGTATTGCGGCTCGTGCCCGAAGGTTCGCCGCTCGCCGATCAGGCCCGCGTCCAACTCGAAAGCAGCGCCCTCAAGCGCCGCTGAGGCGGTCGTCCTTCAGCGCGTGCGAATATCGCGCGTGCCGTCGACGAATTCCTGCAGCAGCGGCGCGGCCTCGTCGCTGACCAGAAGATCAAGGAACAGGGTTCGCTCCAGCGCCAGATCGTCCTTCAGCGAACCTTCGCCAGCCTGGCGGATCAGCCGCTTGATGTGGCCCAGCGCCAGCGGCGACTTGCCGGCCAGCTCATGCGCGATCGCCAGCGCGCGGTCGATCACCGGGCTGTCGACGGCTTCGTGCACCATGCCAAGCCGCGCTGCCTCGTCGGGATCGACCGTGCGGCCGCGCAGCACCAGTTCGAGCGCTCGCGCCGCGCCGACCAGCCGCGCCAGCCGTTGCGTGCCGCCGCCGCCGGGCAGGATGCCGATATTTATCTCCGGCAATCCGATGGAGTAGGGGCCCTTTTGCGCTAGCCGCAGATCGCAGGCCAGGCAGAATTCGAAGCCGCCGCCCATGGCGTTGCCGTTGATGGCGGCGATCGACGGCTTGGGCGAGGCCGCCAGACGATCGAACACGTGATCGAGCGTACGCTCGGGCGCCAGACGCTTCTCGGAGAATTTCAGGCCGCGTTTGCGCAGGCCCTGGGCGAGCCCATTCAATTCGCCGACATCGTAGTGCTGGATGAAGACGCCATCGAGTGCGCCGGTGAAGACGAGAACGCGGACGGCGTCGTCGGCCAGCAGTTCGACGGTGGCCGCATCGAGGGCGTCAACCATTGGCGCATCCATGTAGCCCGCGGGAGGATGGTCGAAGCGGATCACGGCCACCGACTTCTCGCGCGTCACCGACAGGCGCTGCATGCGGACCTCCTGAAAACGGTTGCGGCCGGGGCATTGGCCCCGGCCGCTTTTTTTGTATCCGCAGTTTGCTTCCGGCGCAAAGCCGCCTCGGTCAGGCCCGCTTCTCGGGCGTGTCGAGCGTCAGCGGGTTCTCCAGCCGCGGCACCATCTCCTTCGGTACCACCTGCCAGAAACGGGCCTTCTCGCGCGCCCAGTCGTTGAGGATGGTGGCCGCATGCATCGACCCCGTCGCCGCCACGTGCTGGGCGATCAGGTCGTGGCACAGGCTTTCCCAGTAGGGCGTGGCGATGCGCTGCCAGATCACCGAGTCGGGATTGACGTGGCGTTCGAACACGCCCTCGGCGTCGTAGACGAAGGCCATGCCCCCGGTCATGCCGGCCGCGAAATTGGTGCCGACCGACCCCAGGATCACCGCCGAGCCGCCGGTCATGTATTCGCAGCCGTTCGAGCCGCAGCCCTCGATCACCACCGTCGCGCCCGAGTTGCGGACCGCGAAGCGTTCGCCCGCCTGGCCGGCCGCGAACAGCTTGCCGGCCGTGGCGCCGTACAGCACCGTGTTGCCGATGATGGTGTTGAGGTTGGTGACGAGATTGCTCGACACCAGCGGCCGCACCACGATGGTGCCGCCCGACAGGCCCTTGCCGACATAGTCGTTGGCGTCGCCGAACACCTCGAGCTTGAGTCCCTGCACGGCGAAGGCGCCGAGCGACTGGCCGGCCGAGCCGCGCAGGCGCACCGTCAGATGGTCGGCCGGCAGGCCGGTCATGCCGTACTTGCGGGTGATCATCGACGACAGTCGCGTGCCGACGGCGCGATGCGTGTTGCGCACGTTGTACTGCAGCTGCATCTTCTCGCCGTCGCGGAACAGCGGTTCGGCGTCCTTGATCATCTGCGCGTCGAGCGTGTCGGGCACCTCGTTGCGGCCGACTACGGTGCTGTAGCGCGCCGACATGCCGGCATCGGCCCGCGCCAGGATCGGGTTCATGTCGAGATCGTCGAGATACTGCGAGCCGCGGCTGACCTGGGCCAGCAGGTCGGAGCGGCCGATCACGTCGCGCAGCGACTTGAAGCCGAGCTGGGCCAGGATTTCGCGCACTTCCTCGGCGATGAAGCTGAAGAGGTTGACGACCTTCTCCGGCGTGCCGTCGAACTTGGCGCGCAGCTCCGGCAGCTGGCTGCAGACGCCGACCGGGCAGGTATTGGAGTGGCACTGGCGGACCATAATGCAGCCCATCGCCACCAGCGAGGTGGTGCCGATGCCGAATTCCTCGGCGCCCAGCATCGCCGCCATGACGATGTCGCGGCCGGTCTTCAGCCCGCCGTCGGTGCGCAGCACGACCTTGTCGCGCAGCCGGTTCAGCGTCAGCACCTGGTGCGCCTCGGCCAGACCCATTTCCCAGGGAATGCCGGCGTACTTGATGCTCGATTGCGGGCTGGCGCCGGTGCCGCCGGTATGGCCCGACACCAGGATCACGTCGGCCTTGGCCTTGGCGACGCCGGCGGCGATGGTGCCGATGCCGGCGCGCGCCACCAGCTTGACGCAGACCTTGGCGTCGGCGTTGATCTGCTTCAGGTCGTAGATGAGCTGCGCCAGATCCTCGATCGAATAGATGTCGTGATGCGGCGGCGGCGAGATCAGGGTGACGCCGGGCGTGGCATGGCGCAGCCGCGCGATCAGCGGCGACACCTTGATGCCGGGCAGCTGGCCGCCTTCGCCGGGCTTGGCGCCCTGCGCCATCTTGATTTCCAGCTCGCGGGCGTTGTTGAGGTATTCGGCGGTGACGCCGAAGCGTCCCGACGCGATCTGCTTGATCGCCGAGCTGGCGTTGTCGCCGTTGGGCCGCGGGCGATAGCGGGCGGGGTCCTCGCCGCCTTCGCCCGAATCGGATCGGGCGCCGATGCGGTTCATGGCGATCGACAGCGTCTCGTGCGCCTCGGGGCTGAGGGCGCCCAGCGAGATGCCCGGCGCCACCAGCCGCTTGCGGATCTCGGTGATCGATTCGACCTCGTCGATCGGCACCGACCGGCCGGTCGGCTTGAAGTCGAGCAGGTCGCGCAGCGCCACCGGCGGCAGGCTGCGCACGCCCTCCGAGTACTTCTTGTAGGTGCTGTAGGATTCGGTCGCCACCGCCTGCTGCAGCGTGTGGATCAGCGTGCCTTCGAAGGCGTGCGCCTCGCTGCCGCGCCGGTAGCGGTAGAAGCCGCCGACCGGCAGGGTCACGACGTCCTCGTCGAAGGCGCGGCTGTGCAGTTCCAGCACCTTCTGCTGGATGCCGGTCAGGCCGATGCCGGAGATGCGCGAGGGCATGCCGGGGAAGTATTCCGCGACCAGCGCCCGCGACAGGCCCAGCGCCTCGAAATTGTAGCCGCCGCGATAGGAGCTGATGATCGAGATGCCCATCTTGGACATGATCTTCAGCAGCCCGTCGTCGAGCGCCTTCTTGTAGTTCTTGACGCAGTCCTCGACCGCCATCTTGCCGAGCAGCCCGCGCGACCAACGATCGACGATGGCGGCTTCCGCCAGATAGGCGTTGACGGTGGTGGCGCCGACGCCGATCAGCACCGCCGCGTAATGCACGTCGAGGCACTCCGCGCTGCGCACGTTGAGCGAGGTAAAGGTGCGCAGCGACTGGCGCACCAGGTAGGAATGCACCGCGCCGGCGGCCAGGATCATCGGGATCGGCGCCCGGTCGGGGCCGAGGCGGCCGTCGTCGAGCACGACGTGCAGGCAGCCGCCGCGAACGCCGTCCTCGGCCTCGTTGCGGATGCGGGTCAGCGCGTCGCGCAGCGCATGCTCGCCGCCGCGCGCGTCGAAGGTGCAATCGATCTCGACGGCGGTGTCGCCCATGTACTCGCGCATGGCGCGGAACTCGGCGCTCGACAGGATCGGCGATTCGAGCTGCAGCAGTTCGCACTGCTCGGGCGATTCGTCGAGGATGTTGCCGAGGTTCCCCAGCCGCGTACGCAGCGACATCACGCCTCGCTCGCGCAGGGAATCGATCGGCGGATTGGTGACCTGGCTGAAATTCTGCCGGAAGAAATGGTGCAGCCCGCGATAGTGCTGCGACAGCACCGCCACCGGCGTGTCGTCGCCCATCGAGCCGACGGCTTCCTTGCCGTCCTCGACCATGGGATGGAGGATCAGCTCGAGATCCTCGATCGTCCAGCCGATGGCGGTCTGGTGCGTGCGCAGGGCCTGGCGATCGTTGTCGCGCTGTTCGGGGCGCGCCTTGCGGAGCAGGCTGTCCAGCGCCACGGTGCGCGCCGTCCAGTCGCCGAACGGCCGCGCCTTGGCCAGCGCGTCCTTCAGTTCTCGGTCGTGGTAGAGCCTGCCGTCTTCGATGTCGACGCCGATCATCTGGCCCGGCCCGAGCCTGCCCTTTTCGGTCACGCGGGTTTCTTCCACCGGCACCATGCCGGTCTCCGAACCGCAGATCAGCAGCCCGTCGGAGGTCAGGGTGTAGCGCATCGGCCGCAGCCCGTTGCGGTCCAGCCCGGCGACGACCCAGCGGCCGGCATAGGCGGCGATCGCCGCCGGCCCGTCCCACGGCTCCATCACCGCGTTGAGATAGGAATACATCGCCTTGTGCTCGGGCGTGACCACCGGATTGTCGCTCGAGGCTTCCGGAATCATCATCGCCTTGACCATCGGCAGCGGCCGTCCGCCGCGGGTCAGCAACTCGAAGACGTTGTCGAGCGCCGCCGAGTCGGAGCCGCCGGCCTGGATCACCGGCTTCAGATCCTCGATGTCGTTGCCGAACGCCTCGTGCGCCAGCCGCGTCTCGTGGCTCTTCATCCAGTTGATGTTGCCCAGTACGGTGTTGATCTCGCCGTTATGGGCGAGAATGCGGAACGGCTGCGCCAGGCGCCAGGTCGGGAAGGTGTTGGTCGAATAGCGCTGGTGGAAGATCGCGAAGCGCGAGACGAAGCGCTCGTCGAGCAGATCGGGGTAGAACGCCGCCAGATGCTCGGCCAGGAACATGCCCTTGTAGATGACCGATCGGCACGACAGCGAGCACATGTAGAAGTCGACGATCGTCGCGGCCAGCACCGCGCGTTCAATGCGCCGGCGGATGATGTAGAGCTGGCGCTCGAACTCGCTGTTGCCGACGCCGAGATTGTTGGCGATCAGCACCTGCTCGATTTCCGGGCGCGAGGCGTTGGCCTTCTCGCCGATCACCGAGATGTCGACCGGCACCTGGCGCCAGCCATAGATGGTGTGGCCGAAATTCAGAATCTCGGTCTCGACAATCGCGCGGCAGCGCTCCTGTGCGGCGAGATCGGTGCGCGGCAGAAACACCATGCCGACCGCCAGCCGGCCGATCTTCGGCTCATGGCCGGTATGGCGGATGTGTTCCTTGAAGAAATCCTGCGGGATTTCGACATGGATGCCGGCGCCGTCGCCGGTCTTGCCGTCGGCGTCGACCGCGCCGCGATGCCAGACCGCGCGCAGCGCGTTGATGCCGGCGACCACCACGTCGCGCCGGGCCTTGCCGTCGAGCGCGGCGATCAGGCCGACGCCGCAGGAATCGCGCTCGTCCTCGGCGCGATAGAGGCCGCTGCGTTCGAGCTCGGCCGCCTCGCGGCGATAGGCTTCGACGTAGTTTTCGTCCCGGTTGCGGATATGTCCGTCCATCTTGGTCTCTCCCGTCTCAGGAGGCCCGGGCCATGGCCGCTTGCGGCCTGGCCTGGATGTAGCGGTGAATGCGCTCTGCCGCGTCGCGCCCGTCGCGCACGGCCCACACCACCAGCGAAGCGCCGCGCACGATGTCGCCAGCGGCGAACACGCCGTCGAGATTGGTCATCATGCTGCGGAAGTCGATTTTCAGCGTGCCCCAGCTCGTCAATCCGACGTCCTGGCGGCCGAGGATGTCCGTCATGTCCTCGGGATCGAAACCGAGCGCCTTGATGGCGAGATCGGCCGGCAGGGTGAAATCGGAGCCGTCGAGTTCCTGCGGCGCGCGCCGGCCGGTGGCATCGGCGACGCCCAGATGCATGCGCACCGCGCGCACGCCGCTGACGGCTTCTTCGCCCAGGAAGGCGCGCGGGGCGGCCAGCCAGACGAACTCGACGCCTTCCTCTTCGGCGTGCTTCACCTCGCGCTGCGAGCCCGGCATGTTGGCGCGGTCGCGGCGATAGAGGCATTTGACGGACTTGGCGCCCTGGCGCACGGCGGTGCGCACGCAGTCCATCGCCGTGTCGCCGCCGCCAATCACCACGACGTTCTTGCCCTTGGCGTCGAGCGCGCCGGATTCGAATTCTGGAACCGAGTCGCCCAGACCCTTGCGGTTGGACGCGGTCAGGTAGTCGAGTGCCGCCACGACGTTCTTCAGGCCGACGCCCGGCGCCTGCACGTCACGCGCCTTGTAGACCCCGGTGGCGATCAGCACTGCCTCGTGCCGCGCCCGCAGTTCCTCGAGGCTGATGTCGCGGCCGATCGTGACGTTGAGGTGGAAATTGACGCCACCCGCGCGCAGCAGCTTCTCTCGCCGCTCGACGATGTCCTTCTCGAGCTTGAAGCTCGGAATGCCGTAGATCAGCAGCCCGCCGACCCGGTCGTAGCGGTCGTAGACATGGATCTCGTAGCCCTTGCGGCGCAGCTGCTCGGCCGCCGCCATGCCGGCCGGGCCGGCGCCGACGATGCCAACCGACCGGCCCAGCTCGCGCCGCGGCGTCGGCGGCTTGACCCAGCCGCGATCGAAGGCGGTGTCGGTGATGTATTTCTCGACCGAGCCGATGGTGACCGCCTCGAAGCCCTTCTCGATGACGCAGTTGCCCTCGCACAGCCGGTCCTGCGGGCAGATGCGACCGCAGATCTCCGGCATGTTGTTGGTGGCGGAGGAGATCTCGTACGCCTCTTCCAGCCGGCCTTCCGCGGTCAGCTTCAGCCAGTCCGGGATGTTGTTATGCAGCGGGCAATGGATCTGGCAGAACGGGATGCCGCACTGGGAGCAGCGCGACGCCTGCTCGGCCGCTTTCTGCTCGGTAAAGCGCGCGTAGATTTCGTCGAAGTCGTGGACGCGCTCCTGCGACTGGCGCTTGTCGGGCATGTCCTGCCCGACCGACACGAACTTCAGCATCTTTTCCGCCATGACCAGCCTCTCGCTTCCCAGCGGCCAGCCCCGGCACTTGGGAAGAAAATTACAAAAATGTCTCGCTGACGATCATTGCATTCCGCACATGATTCGAGACGCGTAACGACGCGAATTTAGTCATACTATCTGACATATTTTCGATGACCGCCAGCAAAAAAAGAATCGGCGAGTCGTGTTTTTATTCGATCAGATAGTAAATAGGTCCAAATTGGACCTATTATTGGTGACGCTAATGCTCTGTATTAGCTACGTTTTTATCGAACCGCCGTCCTCAGATTTCGAATTCAAGCGGCGTGAGTGCTGTAACGACCGCCGACGCGGAATCGATCCAGATAGGTCGGCAGAACGACCTCGGCCGCCGTCGGCGCGATGCCCAGCTCCGCCAATCCGGGCCGGTCCGGGCTGGTGACGCTGTCCTTCTCGAGCAGCACGGCCTGGTCGAAGGTCAGCGGCGGGTTGGGCAGGAACTGGCCGACCAGCCCGACCAGTCGGGCCAGCGAGAACGGCACCGACACGATCCGCATGTCGCGGTCCATCGCCTTGAGCGCCAGTTGGGCGATCTCCCGCATGGTGTAGATCGTCGGGCCGCCCAGCTCGTAGACCCGCCCCGCAGCCTCTGTACGCTCGAGACAGGCGAGCACGGCGGCAGCGACGTCGCCGACATAGACCGGCTGGAACCGGGTGTGGTCGCCGCCGATCGCTGGCATGAAAGGCGCCAGACGGACGGCAGCCGCCAGATTGTTGATGAAGGCGTCTTCGGGCCCGAACACGACGCTGGGGCGCAGGATGGTGGCGGTCGGGAAAGCCTCGCGCAGCGCTTTCTCGCCTTCGATCTTCGAGCGGGCGAAGGCCGTCTCCGCTTCCTCGGCATCGTCGGCGCCGAGGCCCGAGATATGCACCAGCCGTTCGACGCCGGCGGCGCGTGCGGCTTCGGCGATATGACGGACGCCCTCGACATGAACGGCCGAGAAACTCTGTCGCCCACGCTGCACCTGGATGCCGGTGGCATTGACGACGGCCTGCGATCCGCGGATCGCCGCCGCGACGGAAGCGGCGTTGCGGATGTTGGCCTGGACCGGGACGACCTGCGCGACATCGCCCATCGGCCGCAGGAATTCGGCCAGTTCTGGCCGCCGGACGGCGGCGCGAACGACCAGGCCGCGCTTGGCCAGACGCCGCACGATGTGCCGGCCGATGAAACCCGACCCCCCAAATACGGTGATCTGCGCGATGGTCATTTCGATTGCTCCGTCCTGCTTGGCCGCTGGCGACTGCCCGAGGCGGCATGATCGCCTCTGGCGGCGGTTTATAGAAGCGGCGCGATTGCCGCGCCAGAGCCTGAAAATGGCGGCAAATCCGCAGAACTATTGACAAGACTGTGCCAAGGGCTTACCGAACGCCCCCGACCGCCGGCGGCAAGCCGGTTGCCACAGGTTAGCCCAGGTGGCGGAATTGGTAGACGCGCTAGTTTCAGGTACTAGTGCCGCGAGGCGTGAAGGTTCGAGTCCTTTCCTGGGCACCATTCGAGACGACCGGCCGGCCGCTTAACAGCGGGCCGGCCGTTGTCGTTTTTGGGAGGATGTGACGATGGCGAATACGCTCCACCGCGGCGACCTGCCGGCCGGCCTGCGCTTCGGCGACAGCGTCGCCATCGATTCGGAGACCATGGGCCTCAACCCGCATCGCGACCGGCTGTGTCTGGTGCAGCTCAGCGCGGGCGACGGCGACTGCCATCTGGTGCAGTTCGCAGCCGGCGAATACGCGGCGCCCAATCTCAAGGCTCTGCTGGCCGATGCCTCGGTGCTGAAGATCTTCCATTTCGGGCGCTTCGATCTGGCCGTGCTGCGCCACTATCTCGGCGTCGATTGCGGTCCGGTCTACTGCACCAAGATCGCCTCGAAACTTGTCCGCACCTTCACCGACCGGCACGGGCTGAAGGACATCTGCCGCGACCTGCTGGGGGTCGAGATTTCCAAGCAGCAGCAATCCTCGGACTGGGGCGCCCCGGAGCTGACACCCGAACAGCTCGCCTATGCCGCCTCCGACGTTCTGCATCTGCACGCGCTCAAGCGCCGGCTCGACACGATGCTGGCGCGCGAAGGGCGCACGGAGCTGGCCGCTGCCTGCTTCCGCTTCCTGCCCGCCCGGGCCGAGCTGGACCTGATTGGCTGGCCGGAAATCGACGTTTTTTCCCACTGACACCAAATGGTGCCAGCGCCCGGCGGCGCGGCATAAGGCCCTGATCCGATTCGTTGATTTTTAACGGTCGGAGTCGCATATTTGCCGGAATTCGGTGATCTTTCACGAATTGGCGCGGTTTTTGCTCGGCGGTTCCGGGCGAGCGTCGGTTCAGTCTCAGTGGGTCAACGCTCAAGCATGATCAACGCGAAACCGGATACCGGGTCGGCACAGGCCGATCTTGCCGCGGCGCGCCGCGTTCTCGAGCTGGGCGCCCAGGCCTTGCAGGCGATGCTCGACGCGCTGGACGAGCGGTTCGCGGCGGCTGTCGACATTCTGCACGGGGTATCCGGCCGGGTGATCGTCACCGGCATGGGCAAGAGCGGCCATGTCGCGCGCAAGATCGCCGCGACCCTGGCGTCGACCGGCACCCCCGCGCAGTACGTGCATCCGGGCGAGGCCAGTCACGGCGATCTCGGCATGATCGGCCGCAACGACGCGGTGCTGGCGCTGTCCTATTCCGGCGAGACCACCGAACTCGCCGATCTCATCGCCTATGCGAAGCGGTTCGAAATCCCTCTGATCGGCATGAGCGGCAATCCGCGCAGCACGCTGGCGCAGGCCTCGACCGTGGCGCTGGATCTCGCGCCGCTGACCGAGGCCTGTCCGCTTGGCCTGGCGCCGACAACGTCGACGACAGTGATGCTGGCGCTGGGCGATGCGCTGGCGGTGACGCTGCTGGAGCGTCGCGGCTTCACCTCGGCCGATTTCCAGGTGCTGCATCCGGGCGGCAAGCTCGGCAAGCGTCTGCTGCGCGTGTCCGACCTCATGCACAAGGGTGCGGAACTGCCGCTTTGCGCGCCGACCACCCCGATGAGCGAGGCTTTGCTGGAAATGACGGCCAAGCGGCTTGGCTGCGTCTGCATCGTCGACGAGGCGAAGCGGCCAGTCGGCATCGTCACTGATGGCGATCTGCGGCGTCATATGCTCGACGACATTCTGCGTCGCCCGGCCGGCGAGATCATGACGCCGCAGCCGCGCAGCATCCGTCCGCAGGCGCTGGCGGCTGAGGCGATGGCGCTGATGAACGACGGCCGTCCCATATCCTGTCTCGTCGTGGTCGAGGACGGACGCATCGTCGGCATGCTGCATCTGCACGACTGCCTGCGCGCGGGCGTGGCGTGATGGCGGAACCCGCCGAGGCGACCCTGCAGACGCGCGCCGGCGGCTCGACGCGGCTTGATCGCGTGCTGATGCAGCCGCGGCCGACGCCGCGGGCTTCGCTGCTGGCGCCGCTGGTGCCCTATCTGCGTTTCGGGTTTCCCGTCCTCTCGGCGATCGCCGTCGCCGTCGGGCTGATCTGGCCGCTGGTCTTCGGCGAGGGCGCCTTCCGGCTGTCGTCGGTGCCGGTAGCCGATCCGGACGCCAGCTATCTGCGCATGCAGAACCCGCGCTTCACCGGTTCGGACGGCCGCGACCGGGTGTTCAACGTGACGGCCGAAAGCGCGGTACAGAAGAAAGCCCAGACGCCGGTGCTGGACTTGGCGCAGCCCAAGGGCGATCTGACCTCGCCGGAGGGCAGCTGGATGTCGCTGTCGGCCGATCTCGGCCATTACAACCAGTCGCAGCAGACGCTGGATCTCGCCGGCAAGGTCGAGCTGTTCCGCGACGACGGCTATCAGGTGGCGACCGAGCGGGCGGCGATCGATCTGCGCGCCGGCGTGGCGACGGGCGACGCGCCGGTGGCGGGGCAGGGCCCCGCCGGCTTCGTCAACTCCGAGGGGTTCCGCATCGCCGAGCGCGGTCGCATCATCGAGTTCACCGGCAAGGCGCGGCTGATCCTGTACGATTCGGGGACGCTGCCCGGCAGCGGCGAGGAAACGCAGTGACGGCGCGTCGTCTGGCTCTGGCGGCAGTATTTGCCGTCTCCCTGGCGATTTGCGCGGCTCCCGTCGTGGCGCAGCAGGCGACCACGTCGCTGGGAGCCCAGGGCGGGCGGTCGCTCGAGGTCACGGCCGATAACGGCATCGAATGGAACAAGGACCGCAAGGTCTACATCGCGCGCGGCAACGCCCAGGTCAAACGCGGCGATTTCTCGGTGCGCGGCGCGACGCTGACGGCGCATTACCGCGACAATGCCGAGGGCAAGTCCGAGATCTACAAGGTCGAGGCGGCCGGCGGCGTGGTGCTGAAGAACGGCGACGACGTGGCGCGTGGCGACCGCGCTCTCTACGACGTCGACCGCAAGGTTCTGACCATGTCGGGCGACGATCTTTCCTACGTCTCGGGCGACACCCGGATCGTCGCCCGCGACAGCCTGGAATACTGGGAGGTCCAGCGCACGGCGGTGGCGCGCGGCAATGCCGTCGCCACCCGACAGGAAGACGTGGTGCGCGCCGACATGCTGGTGGGCTTCTTCGAGGAGCGTCCGCGTGCCGACGATCCGCGGCGCACGCGGCGCGAGCTGGCGCAGATCGACGCCATCGGCAACGTGCGCATCACCAATGGCGAGAACGTCGCGACCGCGGCGCGCGCCAGCTACGACACGGCGTCCAAGCTCGCGCAGCTCACCGGCGGGGTCGAGGTCACGCGCGGCGGCGACCGTCTCAACGGCGAGCGCGCCGAAGTCAACATGCGCACCGGCGTCTACCGGCTGCTGCCCGGCGCTTCCGGCACGTCGGGTGGGCGCGTAACCGGCACCATCACGCCCGACAGTCCTCCCGGCAGGGAAGGGCGCTGAGCATGCGGCTGTTCGGCTCGCGCGCCAACGGCGCCAATGGCGCGCACGAGCCCGACGGCAGCGGCCTGGTCGTCCACGATCTCGAGAAGACCTACAACCGGCGCAAGACGCTGCGCGGCGTGTCGCTGTCGGTGCGGCGCGGCGAAGCGGTCGGACTGCTCGGCCCCAACGGCGCCGGCAAGACCACCTGCTTCTACATCATCACCGGGCTGATCGCCGCCGAGCACGGCCGGATCCTGCTCGACGGCCGCGACATCACCCACCTGCCGATGTACAAGCGCGCCCAGATGGGCGTCGGCTACCTGCCGCAGGAATCCTCGGTGTTCCGCGGCATGACGGTGGCCGACAATCTGCGCGCGGTGCTGGAGCTCGTCGAGCCCGACCGCGCCGAGCGCGAACGGCTGGTCGACGCGCTGCTCAGCGAGTTCCGCATCGACGTGCTGCGCGACACGCCGGCCATGGCGCTGTCCGGCGGCGAGCGGCGCCGCGTCGAAATCGCCCGCGCCTTGGCCGCGCGGCCGCAATTCATCCTGCTCGACGAGCCGCTGGCCGGCATCGATCCCATCGCCGTCAACGACATCCGCAACCTGGTGTCGCATCTGAAGGATCGCGGCATCGGCGTGCTGATCACCGACCACAAGGTGCGCGAGACGCTCGACATCATCGATCGCGCCTACATCCTGCACGAAGGCGCGGTGCTGACCGAGGGCGCGCCGGCCGAGATCGTCGCCAACCCGGACGTGCGCCGGGTCTATCTCGGCGATCAGTTCACGCTGTAGCGGCCATGAGTCTGGCGCCCAAGCTCATCCTCGGCCAGCGCCAGGCGCTGGTGATGACGCCGCAGCTGCAGCAGGCCATCAAGCTGCTGCAGCTCAACCAGATCGAACTGGCGCGCTTCATCGAGGCCGAGCTCGAGCAGAATCCGCTGCTGACGACCGCCGAGGAGACCGCCCAGGGCGACGAGGAAGCGGCTGCGACGCCAGAGTTCGCCGCCGCACCGGCGCCGGCGGGGTCGGACGAGCGCGAAGCCGGCGAGGAGTTCGATCCGCGCGACGAGGAAGCCAGCGAGGAGCGGCCGATGGGCGAGACGCCCGATGCCGGCAGCAGCGAATGGGGACCGGGCGGTCGGCCGGACGGCGACGACTACGATCCGCTGCAGGCGATCGGCGAGACGCTGACCTTGCGCGATCATGTGCTGAGCCAGATCGGGCTGGAATTCGCCGATCCCGCCGAGCGGCTGATCGCCATGTGCCTGACGGATCAACTCGACGCCGCCGGCTATCTGGTGGGCGAACTGGGCGATCTGGTGGCGCCGCTGGGCGTCGCCGTCGAAGCCGCCGAAGCAGTGCTGGCGCGGCTGCAGCGCTTCGAGCCGTCGGGCATCTTCGCCCGCTCGCTGGCCGAATGCCTTGCCCTGCAGCTTGCCGACCGCGACCGGCTCGATCCGGCCATGCAGGCGCTGCTGGACAATCTCGATCTCGTGGCGCGCCGCGACTTCGCCGGCCTGATGCGCCGCTGCGGCGTCGATGCGGAGGATCTGGCGCAGATGCTGTCGGAGCTGCGCCAGCTCGATCCCAAGCCTGGCCAGCGCTTCGAGGCGCCGGTGGCGCAGACGCTGGTGCCCGACCTGTTCCTGCGCGCCGCGCCCGACGGCAGCTGGATCATCGAACTCAACAACGAGGCGCTGCCGCGCGTTCTGGTCAATCGCCAGTACCACGCCACGCTGACCGGCAATGCGCGCGATCGCGCCACGCGCGAATTCATCACCGAACGCCTGCAGACGGCGAGCTGGCTGGTCAAGGCGCTCGACCAGCGCGCCAACACCATCCTGCGCGTGGCGCGCGAGATCGTGCGCCAGCAGGAAGGGTTCTTCCGTCGTGGCGTCGCCGGCCTGCGGCCGCTGGTGCTGCGCGACATCGCCGTGGCGGTCGAGCTGCACGAAAGCACCATCAGCCGCGTCACCACCAACAAGTTCATGGCCACGCCGCGCGGCACGTTCGAGCTGAAGTATTTCTTCACCTCGGCGCTGCCCGCCGTCGCCGCCAGCGGCGATTCGGTGACCTCCGAAGCGGTGCGCGATCGCATCCGCGTGCTGATCGACGGCGAGGCGCCGGGCAACACCCTGTCCGACGACCGGCTGGTGGCGATGCTGCATGGCGAGGGCATCGCCATCGCCCGCCGCACCGTCGCCAAGTACCGCGATGCGCTCGGCATTCCGTCCTCGGCCCAGCGGCGGCGCGACAAGGCGCTGCTGGCGCTGGCCGATGGCGGGCGCGCGACGACACGTCTCAACGGCGTCGGTGAGGGCCCCCGCGGCGATGCCATGACATTGCCTGGCGAGGCCGGAAATTCCGCCAAACCGGCCGATCTGGGCCATTCTTGACTCGGGCAGGATGCGTCACTATGGTGCGCGCCTCATCGAGCGGCCGCTTTCGGCCCGGTGAATGATACCCGTCCCAAGTATCTGGTTTTGTTGATGAAACTCTCGATTAGCGGCAAGCAGATCGATATCGGTGAGGCTTTGCAGCGCCATGTCGGCGAGGCTCTCGAAAGCGCCGTCGGCAAGTATTTCGATCATGCCCTGGACGGGTCGGTTCAGTTCTCGCGTGAGGCCCATTTGCTGCGTTGCGATATCCAGGTGCATGCGCGGCGCGGCATTTTCATGCAGTCTGAGGCAACCGGCGACGACGCCTATGTCGCCTTCGACCGCGCGCTCGAGCGCGTGGCCAAGCGGCTGCGCCGCTACAAGCGCCGCCTGCGCGACCACAACGCCGCGCAGGCGTCCGAAATCGAATCAATAGCGGCGCAGCAGTACGTGCTGCGCGGCGAACCGGACGACGCAGTTGAGACGCAGGAGGAACCCGACCGGCTCGATCCGGTTGTGGTTGCGGAGATGCAGACGCGGCTGCAGACCCTGACGGTGGGCGAGGCGGTCATGCGGCTCGATCTCACGGGGGAGGCGGCGATGATGTTCCGCAACAGCGCCCATGGCGGGCTGAACATGGTCTACCGCCGGACCGATGGAAACATCGGCTGGGTCGACCCGCAGAATCTCAACGGCTAGCGTCCCGGCAGAAGGGAAAGCCATGGAAATCGCCGATCTCATCGGTCCGGACTCGGTCATCGCCGATCTGCGGGCGACCAGCAAGAAGCAGGCTCTGCAGGAGCTGGCCGAACGCGCCGCGGCGCTGACGCAGCTGCACGAGCGGCAGATCTTCGACGTGCTGCTCGAACGCGAGCGGCTGGGCACGACTGGCGTCGGCAACGGCATCGCCATTCCGCACGGCAAGCTCGCGGGATTGAAACGTCTGCATGGCGTGTTTGCGCGCCTGTCGACGCCGATCGATTTCGAATCGATCGACGAGCGGCCGGTGGATCTGATTTTCCTGCTGCTGGCGCCGGAGACGGCCGGTGCCGACCATCTCAAGGCCCTGGCGCGCGTGTCGCGCCTGCTGCGCGACCAGACGGTCTGCGAGAAGCTGCGCAAGACCGAAACGGCCGACGCGCTCTACATCATCCTGACGGAAGGCAACGCGGCGACCAACGCCGCCTGAGGCGGCATCGCGGCCGCCCTGCGGCAGCCGCGACGGCTCACTCAGTGGATGTGGACGGGCTCCAGCTCGTGCTGGCGGATCAGCGCCTGCGCCATTTCGACGGTCTGCGCCACCGCGACGGGATGGCCGTCGGCGCTGAAGATGCCGAACCCGGTCAGGCCTTCCGGCAGCTCCACCTTCTTGATGTAGGCGAGCTCCTCGAGGCCGAATCCGGCCAGCTGCTGGCTGCTCAGGGTACGAAGATCGATCGCTTCGGGCATTTCACACCTCGCTTACAGTACTCTACGCATTGGCGGGACGGTGCATCCCTGCCTGCCGGAACGCGCCCGGCGACGCCTCACTCGACCTGCTTCTTCTCGGCCTTGAGATCCAGCGTGCGGTTCTTGCCGCCGCCGGCCTCGATGGCGATGTTGCGCACCCGCAATTCCTGCGGCGGCCGTTCGAGCTCGATGCTCAACAGGCCGTTGTCGAGCGTGGCGCCTTTGACTTCGATTCCCTCGGCCAGCATGAATCCGCGCTGGAACTGCCGTGCGGCGATGCCGCGATGCAGGTAGACGCGGTCCGGATCGTCCTGCTGGCGACCGCGCACCACGAGCTGGTTTTCCGCCAGCTCGATCGCGAGATCGTCAGTGGTGAAGCCGGCCACGGCCAGCGTGATGCGCAGACCGTTTTCGCCAATGCGTTCGATGTTGTAAGGCGGATAGCCGTCGCCGTTCTTCGCGATCCGTTCGAGCGTGCGCTCGAAATGGTCGAAGCCCAGCATCAGCGGGCTGTTGAACAGCGATAGGCGAGTCACGTGCATCCTCCTCTGTCGCGAGCGAAGCGCATAGGCGGGCCCCGAAGGCACCCTGCAACCCTGGCCGGTCTGACCATGGTCGCAGCGAGCATGTGGGGAATTTCGCCCCGGAATCAAGGGGCAGACAAGAATGGTCGTTGCCGGACAGCCGGTTCATTCCTTTTGTTTTCAACGGCTTATGCGCCAGGCTCTCAGGGCAGATAGCGGCGCTGGCGCATGTCGGCGACCAGTTCGCGCAGCATGGTCAGCGTGTCGATGCAGTCGGCGAAGCCGGCCTGGCGCAGCTTGATGGTGCTGACCAGCACCGGCGGCGGGGCCTCGCGCGCCTGCGGCGCCAGCAGGAAATCGGCGTATTGCAGCGAGGCGCCGGCGAACTGCTCGAGCGTCAGGGGCTGCAGCCCATGTGCTGCGACGATCTCCGCCCACACCGCTTCAAGCGGCGGCAGCGTTTGCGCCAGGCGCTGCGGCTCGGGCGCTCCGTCCTCGACGCCGAAGATCTGCGCCAGATGCGGCCATAGCGACGGCCAGTCGAACACGTCGCCGTTGGTGATGTTGAAGGTCTGGTCCGCCGCCCGTCTGTCGCTGGCGGCCCAGTGCAGGGCGCGCGCGATCAGCCGCGCGTCGACCGCCTCGTTGGCATAGGCCGCGCCGCCGGGATAGGCGAAGGGCAGGCGCTGGTGGCGGCGGATGGCGGCATAGGCGCCGATCGCCGCCAGCACGTTCATCGGGCTGCCGGCGGCATGGCCGAACACCACCTGCGGCCGCCAGATCGTCAGCGACCATTGCGCGCCGCTGCGCCGCTCGCGCAGATAGTCTTCCTGCAGCCAGTAGAAGTTTTCATGGCCGTCGCGCGGTGCGTCCTCGCGCGCCGGCACCGGCACGCGGTGCAGATGCGCGCCATAGGCCTTGGTGCCCTGGAACAGGCTGACATGGCGCAGCCCGGGCGCCACGGCCGCCAGCGGTTCGAACAGATGGCGCAGCATGGCGATGTTGGCCGCCATCTGCTCGCGATCGCGCCAGCCGCGCACCAGACCGGGATGTTCCATCAGCGCGGCATAGACCAGGTGCGTGACGCCCAACAGTCGCGGCGCCAGCGCGGCGACCGCCTCGGCATCCAGCAGATCGACGCCGAGATGCTCGACCGCGACGTCGACTTCCGGCGGCCGGCGCGATAGGGCGAGCACGCGCCAGCCCGGCTGATTGGCGAAGTGACGCACCGCTTCGCGGCCGATCAGGCCGCTGGCGCCGGCGATCAGGACGGTGTTCTGCGCCACTTGCCTAGATCTCCGCTTCGCCCAGCCGGCCGGTCAGCACCTCGAGCGCTTCGAAGAGATAGTAGTCGGGCCACACCGCTTCGCAGTCGACCGCATGGCCGATGGTTGGATGGTAGCAGGCGCCGATCAGCATGCCCGCCGGCCGGGTCTCGTTTGGCCCGAGCGGCGTCAGCCATTCGCTCACCATCGTACGGATGCCGTTCTCGGCTGCGGCGCGATATTTCTCGCTCTGCGTTTTATCCTTCGTGAGGCCGGCGATCTTGAGCAGGGCGGCCGACACCATGGCCGGCGCCGAAGTATCCCGCCATGTGTCGGGAATGCGCGGATCGCCGAAATCCCAGAACGAGACGCCGTCCGCCGGCACGTTGGCGATCCACCAGTCGGCGATGCGCTGCGCGGTGCGCAGGAATACCGGCTCGTCCGGCTGCCACAGCGCCGCCAACGCATAGCCCAGCATCGACCAGGCCTGCGCCCGGCCCCACGTGCTCTCCGGCGAATAGCCCTTGTGCGTGTAGCGGCGGGTCAGCTGCCCCGTATCGACATCGAACGACGCCGACTGGCAGACCGAGCCGTCGGCGCGCACGCACCAGTCGACATGCGTCAGCGCGTGGCTCCTCGCCATGTCGCGCAGCCGATCGTCGCCGGTCTCGCGCGCGGCATAGGTCAGGCAAGCGACGATCATGCCGATGGCGTCGACCGTGGTTTCGCCTGGCCCGAGATTGGACGTCTCTTCGCCTTCCTCGCCAAGGCCGATCACGCCGGCGGCCTGGTTGAAATCGTCGGCCAGCGCCCGGGCGACGTCGATGGTCAGTTCGCGCGCCTCGTCCTCGCCATGCAGCAGCCGGCCGAGCAGGACGCCCTGATAGAACAGCATGCCGCGATAATGCGTCTTCGAGCGCAGCCGTCGCCGCAGCCCATAGCCCCAGTGCCGCGCCGCCGGCAGCAGGTCGGGATGCTGGCGTCCGGCCAGCCACAGCCAGCCGGCGAAGAAGCCGCCGGTGCAGTCGCCGTCCTCCTTGGTGATCCATGTGCCGGTCCTGGGATCGGCATGGTCCGGCCAGCCGGCGAGCGGGTCGGCGATGCTCCGGCGCAGCCGTCCGATCATGTGCGTGCGGGCGTCTTCGTACTTCGCCTTCCAGTCGCCTTCGCCCAGCATCCATGTCCTCCCGCGTTCTCGTTATCCGGCCAGTATAGCGTCCGGCATCAGCGGCCTGTGAAGCGCGGCTGCCGCTTCTCCAGAAAGGCGTTCATGCCTTCCTGCCGGTCGTGGCTGTCGAAGGCCGCGCCATAGGCGTCGATCTCGATCTCGCGCGCCGCCGAGAAGTCGAGTTCGAGCGAGGCGTTGAGCGAGCGCTTCAGTTCGCGCAAGGCCAGCGGGCTGTAGCCGGCCACCGTTGCTGCCGCATCCTGCGTCGCGGCCCTCAGATCGCCGGGCGCCACGAGCTTGCTGACGATGCCGAGCTGCCAGGCGCGCTCGGCGGTCAGGCGTTCGCCCAGGATGCAGATGGCGCGCGCCGCCGCCGCGCCCAGCAGCCGGTCGATCAGCACCGTGCCGCCAGTGCCGGGGAATATACCGAGCTTGATCTCGGGATAGCCGAAGCTCGCCGCGGTCGAGGCGATGCGGATGTCGCAGGCCAGCGCTATCAGCATGCCGCCGCCCAGCGCGTAGCCCTGGATCGAGGCGATGATCGGCTGCGGCAATCGCCGCATCCGGTCGTAGAGCCGCATGCCGTTCCAGCTCCTGGCCTCGGCCTGCGTCCGGCTCATGCCGGCCATCTCCCGGATATCGGCGCCGGCGACGAAGGCCTTTTCGCCCGCACCCTTCAGCACCACGACGCGAATACTCTCGTCCCGGCCGATGCGCTCGAACAGCTCGTAGAGTTCGGCGAACACCTTCGTGTTGAGCGCATTGAGCGCCTCGGGCCGGTTGATGGTGACGGTGGCGATCGGACCGTCAGCGGCGAACAGGATCGTTTCGTAGGGCAATTGCTCCTCCCGGGGCGGCGTGATGCCAGCGCGACGCTAGGATAGGCTGGTCGCGGAATCGAGGGGGAACCGATATGGATGCAGGAAGAAAGCGCTCTTCGCATGTGTCAAGTCAGGACCGATGCAGGGCTACGTCGTCGCGTTTGCTCGTGCCGCTGCTGGCAGCGCTGGCATTCGCTGCCTCCGCCGCGGCGCAAGTGCCGCCCAGCCCGACGGAGATCGCCGCCTATCGCGGCCTGCATGCGGCGGCCGCCAGCGGCGACGTTGCGGCGGCTGGTCAGGCGTTGGCGGCCGGAGCCGACATCGATGCGCGCGACGACCATCGCCGCACGCCGCTGCATGTCGCGGGCCATGCCGGTCAGTACGACATGGCGCGGTTCCTGATGGAGAAGGGCGCCGACGCCAATGCGCTCGATGCGCAGCAATACGATCTCGTGACCATCGCTGCGGTGCGCGACGACGCCCGTATGGTGCGCATCGCGATTGCCGGCGGCAACAGCGCTAAGAACGTCACCAGCCCCTATCGCGGCACGGCGCTGATCGCCGCCGCGCATCTGGGTCACGTCGAACCGGTACGGGCGCTGATCGAGGCTGGCGCCCCGCTCGATCATGTCAACAATCTCGGCTGGACCGCGTTGCTGGAGGCGGTGATCCTGGGCGATGGCGGTTCGCGCCACGTCGAGATCGTGCGCCTGTTGCTCGCGGCTGGCGCGCGCGTCGATATCGCCGATCGCGGCGGCGCGACGGCGCTGGACCATGCTCGAAGCAAGGGTCAGGCGCAGGTGGTGCGAGCAATCGAGGACGCGGCCCGGCGCCGCTGACGGCTCACACCGTCGCCGCGTGACGTCCCTTGCCGGTCTGCAAATGCGCGTCGAAGGCGGCGGCCACCACACGCGCCAGTGGCTTGGCGCGTGGATCGAGCCATATCGTCGTGCCGGAGCGATTGAGCACGCCGTCCCGTTCCAGCGGCGCGAGATCGGCCAGCGCGTCGCGGCCCCAGTCCGCAGGCGCGCCAAAGCGCTGCGCCGCCGCCGCGCAATCGACCGTGCCATCGCACATGATGCGTTCGATGACATGGCCGCGCAGCCGGTCGTCGTCGCTGATGGCGCAACCCTTGGCGACCGGCAGGACGCCCGACCGCACGGCGCGGGCCCAGGCCCCGGTCTCGGCGATGTTCTGCACGTAGCCGGACCGTGTGCGGCCGATGGCGGTGGCGCCGAGCCCGATCAGCGTTTCGGCCGTGTCGGTCGTGTAGCCCTGGAAATTGCGACGCAGCCTGCCGTGCTGCGCTGCCACCGCCAGCGTATCGCCGGGCAGGGCGTAGTGATCGATGCCGATCGCCTGATAGCCGGCCGCCTGCAGCGCCTGCTCGGCCGCCATTGCCTGGGCCGCGCGCGCCGCGGCATCGGGCAACGCGGCCTCCTCGATCAGGCGCTGGTTCTTCGCCATCCACGGTACATGGGCGTAGCCGAACAGCGCCACGCGATCGGGCCGCATCGCGGCGCATAGCGCAATGGTGTGGGTCAGGGTCGCCACGCTCTGATGCGGCAATCCATAGATCAGGTCGAAATTGATGTTGGCGATGCCGGCCGTGCGCAGGCCGTCGACGGCACGCGCCACCATCTCCGGCGGCTGCACGCGATTGATCGCCTGCTGCACCCGCGGATCGAATTCCTGCACGCCGAAGCTGGCCCTGGTCACGCCTTCGCGGCCCAGCCGGTCGATCATCTCGTCCGACAGCGTGCGCGGATCGGTTTCGATGGCGATCTCCGCGTCCGCGGCAAGATCGAAGCGCCGCCGCAGATGCGCCATGACGCGCGCGAAGTCGTCGGGCGACAGCGAGGTCGGCGTGCCGCCGCCCCAGTGCAGATGCGCCACCGCCATGCGCGCCGGCAGGGCGGCCGCGACCAGATCGATTTCCGCCAGCAGGGCGTCGACGTAGTCCGCGATCGGCGCATAGCGCGCCGCCAGCTTCATGTTGCAGCCACAGTACCAGCACATTCGGTCGCAGAACGGCACGTGCAGGTAGAGCGATATCGGCGTGACCGGACCGGCCGCGCCCAGCCACTGGCGATACTGCGCTTCGGGGAACCCGGGCAGGAAATGCGGCGCGGTCGGGTAGGAGGTGTAGCGCGGCGTCGCGCGCGCCGCATAGCGCGCGATCACTGTCTGCAGATCGTCGATGTTCCGCCGGTTCATGGTCCGTTTCCCTTCACGCTGCCGGACCATAGCGGCCGGGGCAGGGGCGGGAATTGACGGCGATCAAGGGGACGAAACGAAAGAAGCCCGGCGCTGGCGCACCGGGCTTCCGATCTGGTGGAGCCAAGCGGGATCGAACCGCTGACCTCTACAATGCCATTGTAGCGCTCTCCCAGCTGAGCTATGGCCCCGAGAATTCTGGGTCGCCCGCCGGCTCGCTGCCGGTCGGAACGCGCGGAAAGTAAGGGCAGCCCAAGCCCGACGCAAGGGGTTTGTCGGGCCGCCCGGTACCCCGCCTAGGTGCTGGGTTCCTCGTCGGAATCCGATTCCAGCACGTCCGGAATGTCGTCCCCGTCCTCGCCGAGGTCCGACGTATCCTCGATGATATCGTCGTCCGAATCGTCGTCAGGCGCGACATCCTCGATCGCGTCGAGCTCGGGCGCCACCTTCTCCACCACTTTCTTGGGCGGCGGCGGAGCCTTGGCGGCGCCGCCCCGGGTGCGGCGGGTTTTGACGAAATCCTCCGCATCGTGCTTGTGGCCGCATTTCGGGCATACGATGGGCGTGCGCTTGAGATCGTAGAAGCGAACAGCACAGCTCTGGCAGGTGCGCTTGACGCCCCATTCCGGCTTCGACACGTCGAGCCTCCTGAAAAAATCTCGTGAAGTCGGGCCCCTTTGCCACGCTTGCGCTGGCCTGTCAAAAGCAAATTTCCCGCCCAACGCGGGCGCGCGGCGGCGATGGCGGGCGACTGGCTGCCGCCCGGCCGGCCGTGCTAGACAACCGCCCAGCCGCGCCGCCGCCAGCGGCGCCGTATCGATCGGGGGCCGACGCTGAAACCGTTCCAGTCGCGCAAAGTTTCCGGGCTCGAAGGCCGCCTGCGCCCGCCGGGCGACAAGTCGATCTCGCATCGCGCGCTGATGCTGGGCGGGCTGGCGGTCGGCGAGACCACGGTGCGCGGCCTGCTCGAGGGCGAGGACGTGCTGCACACCGCCGCCGCCATGCGGCTGCTGGGCGCCACGGTCGCGCGCGATGCCGGCGGAGTCTGGAAGATTTCCGGCGTCGGCGTCGGCGGCCTGGGCGAGCCGGCCGACGTCATCGATCTCGGCAATTCGGGCACCTCGGCGCGGCTGCTGTCGGGCCTGCTGGCGACGTCGGGCTTCGTCAGCTTCGTCACCGGCGACGCCTCGCTGCGGCGGCGGCCGATGCGGCGGGTGACCGAGCCGCTGTCGCTGTTCGGCGCGCAGTTCCTGACCCGGTCCGGCCTGCGCCTGCCGATGGCGGTGATCGGCACCAGCCAGCCAATGCCGGTGCGCTACGTCGTGCCGGTGCCGTCGGCCCAGGTGAAATCGGCCGTGCTGCTGGCCGGGCTCAACACCATGGGCGAAACCACCGTGATCGAGCGCGAGGCCACGCGCGATCATTCCGAGATCATGCTGGCGCATTTCGGCGCCAGCCTGCGGCGCGAGGAGACCGAGGAAGGCACGGCGATCACCATCGTCGGCCAGCCCGATCTCGTGGGCCGCGATATCGAAGTGCCGGGCGATCCGTCCTCGGCCGCTTTTCCGGTGGTCGCCGCCTGCATCGCCGGCGCATCCGGTCTGACGATCGAAAACGTCGGCGTCAATCCGTTGCGCACCGGGCTCTATACGACGCTCGCGGAAATGGGCGCGCGCATCGAGTGGCGCAACGAACGCGTGGTCGGCGGCGAGAAGGTCGCCGATCTGCATGTCGGCGGCGGTGGACTCACGGGCATCGACGTGCCGGCCGAGCGCGCGCCCAGCATGATCGACGAATATCCGGTGCTGGCCGTCGCCGCCGCCTGCGCGCGCGGCACCACGATCATGCGCGGGCTCGCCGAACTGAAGGTCAAGGAGAGCGACCGGCTGGCCGCCATCGCCGCCGGGCTGGCGGCCAACGGCATTGAGGTCGAGATCGGCGACGACAGTCTGACCGTGCATGGCAAGGGTGGGCTCGTGCCCGGCGGCGGCACAGTCGCGACCCACCTCGATCACCGCATCGCCATGTCCTTCCTGGTGCTGGGCATGGCGGCGCGCGAGCCAGTCGTCGTCGACGACATCGAGATGGTCGATACCAGCTTTCCGGGCTTCGTCGATCTGATGAACGGGCTGGGCGCCAGCATCGCCCCGGCCAGCACCTGAACCGCATGATCATCGCGCTCGATGGCCCGTCCGCCGCCGGCAAGGGCACCTTGGCGCGCCGGCTGGCGGCTCATTTCGGGCTGGCGCTGCTCGATACCGGGCTGATTTACCGCGCCGTGGCCGCCCGGACCCTGGCCGATGGCAGCGGCCGGCCGGAGCGCGACCGGGCCATTGCGGCGGCAGAATCCCTCCAGCCAGCCGATCTGGCGCGGCCGGGACTGCGGGACGAGGGGGTGGGGGCGATGGCCTCGAAGGTCGCGGCCATTCCCGAAGTCCGGCTTCATCTTGTTGATTTTCAAAGGAATTTCGCCAAACAGCCGCCCGATGGCAAGGCCGGCGCCATTCTCGATGGCCGGGACATCGGCACCGTGATTTGCCCGGATGCGGATGTGAAAATCTTCCTGACGGCCAGCGAGGAGGCCCGTGCGGAACGGCGTTTCCAGGAGTTGCGCGCCGCCGGCAGCGACACTATAAAAGCGCGCGTTCTCGCCGACATGCGCGAACGCGACGCGCGCGACAGCGCCCGGTCAGCAGCGCCTCTGGTGCCCGCCGCCGACGCTTTCGTGCTCGACACCACGGCGCTTGCCGCCGATCAGGTGTTCGACCGCGTCGTTGCGCATGTCGACGCGGTGCGCGCCGCACGGAACTCCTGAAGCCACCGGTTCCGTTCGGCAGGTCGATTACCTTCGTAAGGGGTGGCTGCAGCGGGCAAATCCCATCGGCTCGCTGTCGGGGAACACGGCGCAGGATCCGCCGGAACAACCGGTTGGCCGGACGGGCGTGGTGCCCGTTGGATCGACGCAAAGGAGAAAAAATGGCTCGTTCTGCTGTACGGGTGGAGTCCGCTCCGCCTCGTGAAGATTTTGCCGCGATGCTCGATGAGAGCCTGGGCCAGTCCCAGGGCTTCGAAGGCGCGGTGGTCCAGGGCCGGGTGGTCGGCCTGGCCAACGATTTCGCGATCGTCGATGTCGGGTTGAAGTCCGAAGGACGCATCCCGCTGCGCGAGTTCTCGAATGGCGGCCAGGCCGCCAACATCAATATCGGCGACACCGTCGAGGTCTTCGTCGAGCGCATGGAAGACCGCAACGGCGAAGCCATGCTGTCGCGCGAGAAGGCCCGCCGCGAGGAGGCCTGGACGCAGCTCGAGAAGGCGTTCAACAACAACGAGCGCGTCACCGGCGTTATCTTCGGTCGCGTCAAGGGCGGCTTCACGGTCGACCTGTCCGGCGCCGTGGCGTTCCTGCCGGGCAGCCAGGTCGACGTCCGCCCGGTGCGGGACGTCGGCCCGCTGATGGGCAGCCCGCAGCCGTTCCAGATCCTCAAGATGGACCGCCGCCGCGGCAACATCGTCGTGTCGCGTCGCGCCGTGCTCGAGGAGAGCCGCGCCGAGGCCCGTTCCGAGCTGGTGGCCAACCTGCAGGAAGGCCAGGTGCTGGAAGGCGTGGTCAAGAACATCACCGACTACGGCGCCTTCGTCGATCTCGGCGGCGTCGACGGTCTGCTGCACGTCACCGACATCGCCTGGAAGCGCATCAACCATCCTTCCGAGGCGCTCAGCATCGGCCAGCACGTCAAGGTGCAGGTCATCCGCTTCAATCCGGAGACGCAGCGCATCTCGCTCGGCATCAAGCAGCTGCTGTCGGATCCGTGGGAGGGGGCGGAAGCCAAGTACCCGGTCGGCATGAAGCTCAAGGGCCGCGTCACCAACATCACCGACTACGGCGCCTTCGTGGAGCTGGAGCCTGGTGTCGAGGGCCTGGTCCACGTCTCCGAAATGAGCTGGACCAAGAAGAACGTCCATCCGGGCAAGATCGTCTCGACCTCGCAGGAAGTCGAAGTGATGGTGCTGGACGTCGACATGACCAAGCGCCGCATTTCGCTGGGCCTCAAGCAGTGCCTGGAGAATCCGTGGGACGGCTTCGCCGCCAAGTTCGGCCCCGGCTCGGAGATGGAAGGCGAGATCAAGAACATCACCGAGTTCGGTCTGTTCGTCGGTCTGCCGGGCGACATCGACGGCATGGTGCATCTGTCCGACCTGTCCTGGGACGAGCCGGGCGAGGCCGCGATCCAGAAGTTCCGCAAGGGCGACAACGTCAAGGTCAAGGTGCTCGACGTCGACATCGAGAAGGAGCGCATCTCGCTGGGCATCAAGCAGCTCAGCAACGATCCTTTCGAGCGCGTCAACGACACCATCAAGAAGGGCGACGTGGTGACCTGCACGGTCGCTGCAAGCCACGAGAACGGCATCGACGTCACGCTGGCCGACGGCCTGCCGGGCTTCATCCGCAAGTCGGAGCTCTCGCGCGACCGTTCCGAGCAGCGTCCCGAGCGCTATGCGGTGGGCGACAAGCTCGACGCCAAGATCACCAACATCGACAAGGCCACGCGCCGCGTCGTGCTGTCGGTCAAGGCGCGCGAGATCGACGAGGAGAAGCAGGCGATGGCCGAGTTCGGCTCGTCCGATTCGGGCGCCTCGCTGGGCGATATCCTCGGCGCGGCCATGAACCGGGCGCAGCAGGACAAGAAGTAGTCCGCCGGCCAATCGCAACAAAAGGCAAACGGCCCCGGTTTCCGGGGCCGTTTTTCTTTGCCTACCCCAGCTTGAGTCCGGCTCGGCAAAGTTTCCCTATATATAGTGTGAAACCGGCTGATCGCTGAAAAACCCAAAGATTCAAGGCACTTATCCTTGACTAGCGGCTAAGCCTTTGGCACGCTTTGTCAATTGGGCCGTCGGCCGCGCGTGCCGGGGGAAATCAACAGCGGGTCTGGCGTCATGACCAAGTCCGAACTCATTCTGAAGCTGGCGGAGATGAATCCTCATCTCTATCAGCGCGACGTCGAGCGCATCGTGCAGACGATCTTCGACGAGATCGCCACCGCCCTGTCGCGGGGCGATCGGGTTGAACTGCGTGGTTTCGGAGCGTTTTCGGTCAAGAAGCGGGACGCCCGCGTCGGGCGCAATCCGCGTACGGGCACGACCGTCTCGGTCGCCGCCAAGTACGTGCCCTATTTCAAGACCGGCAAGGATCTGCGCGATCGCCTGAACCATCGCGGCGAAGGCAAGCCCGAGGCCTCGGACGGTCCGGAATATCTCGGCGAGGACGAAGAATAGTCCGTCGCCGGCCGGCTCCCGGCCGGCCCGCTTTTGCCGCGCTCGCAAGACTGTCCGCCGCTGCCGCTTGCCGCTATCTTGCCGGCAGAACCCATAGCCTGATCGCGATAGCGGAGGTAACGAGTGGCCGTGCGCAAGTGGCTGGCAAGACTGATATGGATGCCGCTCGCCCTGTTGGGCGCGGTGTTCGCCATCGCCAACCGGGAAACCGTGACGATTTCGCTGTGGCCGCTGCCCTGGGAGGCATCGCTGCCGCTGTTTCTGGTGCTGCTGGCCGTATTGCTGCTGGGCATCCTGGTTGGCGGGCTGATCGTCTGGCTGGGCGGCCACCGGTATCGTGCCACCGCGCGAACTCAGACGCGGACCAGCGCCCAGTTGCGTCGCCAGGTCGCTGAGTTGAAAGCTGCTCCGCCCGCCCCGGCATTGCCGGCGCCGGACGCCGCCGCGCCACCGCGCTGAACCGCCAATGCGCCAGTTCGATGCGGCGGCCGTCGAAGCGCGGCTGGACGACCTGCCGCTGATCGACGCCATTGCCGCGTTGTTCCGCGACGGCTGCGACGTTCCGCTGCGGCATCACCATACGATCGAGACAGGTGGCGCTGCCGGCACCTTGCTGCTGATGCCGGCGTGGCGCGGCAAACGCCATCTCGGCATCAAGATCGTCACCGTTTTTCCAGACAATGGGACGCAGGGTCTGCCTGCCGTCATCGGCCAGTATCTGCTGCTGTCGGCGGAGACCGGCCAGCCCGTCGCGCTGATGGATGGCACGGCCTTGACGAGACGCCGCACGGCGGCCGCTTCGGCGCTCGCTTCGCGCCTGCTCTCGCGTCCCGACAGTTTCCGCCTGCTGATGGTCGGCACCGGCGCGCTGGCGCCGCACCTGATTCGCGCCCATGCCGCGGTGCGCCCGATCCGCGAAGTCGCCGTCTGGGGGCGCACGCCCGCCAGGGCGCAGGCGCTGGTCGAGCGCCTCGATAGCGGCGACATGAAGCATCTGAAGATCGCTGCCCATGTCGCCGAGGACATCGAACACACCATCGCCGCCGCCGACATCGTCTCCTGCGCCACCCTGGCGCAGGACCCGCTGGTGCATGGCGAGTGGCTGCGGCGCGGCCAGCATCTCGATCTTGTCGGCGGCTTCACGCCCACCATGCGCGAAGCCGACGACGAGGCCGTGCGCCGCTCGCGCGTCTTCGTCGACACCCGCCAAGGCGCCGGCAAGGAAGCGGGCGACATCGTGCAGCCGCTGGCCAGCGGCGCGCTGGCCGAAGACGGCATCGTCGCCGATCTGTTCGAACTGTGCCGTCAGGAAAAGCGCGGCCGGGAAAGCGCCGGCGAAATCACCCTGTTCAAGTCGGTCGGCACCGCACTCGAGGATCTGGCCGCGGCCGAACTGGTCGCCGCCGCGCCCTGAGGCATCCGGATCCGAGGATCTGTCGAGCTAGCCGCACTCGGCGGCCAGCGACACCGACCGGTCGAGACGTTCGATCATCTGGTCGATCATGCGCCGGCCGACATCCTTGGCGGCGGTGAAGCTGACCGGACAGCTCGATTCGGCGGTCCACATGACGGCGCCGCCCTTTTCCCGATAGACGGTCAGGTTGATGCGCAACGGATTGAGCCGTTCGCTTTCGGCCGTTGCGCCGCGCGGCAACGGCGTGCGCCGCTCCGGGCCGATGGTGCGATCCTGCGGGATCGGGCTGCTCTGCCCCAGGCCAGGCGTCTGGCGTTCCGAGGGCAGCCCGCGATCGGGCGCGATCGGCGGCGGTTCGATCGGCCGCGAGTAGTTGACTTCGATCTTCACGCCCAACGCGCCGGAGCTGCCAACCGGATTGCCGCTCGATTCCAGCACCGACTTCAGATGGTCGCGCAGCTCGCGATAGAGCTCGCCGGCATCGACCTGGGTTAGGTCGACCTGTACCTTCTGCTTGCCGATCTTCTGATAGGATTTGGTCTGCAGCCGCCCGACGCTCTGCGCCGAGGCCGGAACCGAGGCGACCAGCGCCAGCGCGCCGGCGGCCAGAGCGAATATCGCCAAGCTACGTGCCATTGAGCGAACTCCCCACAATCTGGTGCCGCCATTCTGCCGCGCGGCAAGCGCCTTGTCGCCTGCCGCATTGCCGCTCGCCCGGCGGGCGGCGGCTCCTGTAGCATCGGCGCATGCGAATACTGATCGTCGGAGCGGGCATTTACGGGTTGTGCGCGGCCTGGGCGCTGAAACGCGCCGGGCACGAAGTCGCCGTCTACGAGCAGGCAACGGTCGGCAATGCGCTGGGTTCCTCCGGCGATACCCACCGGCTGATCCGCTACGCCTATGGCGAGACGCCGGGTTACATGCGCATGGTCGGCGCCGCCTACGCCGCCTGGGAACGGCTGTGGCGCGACCTGGGCGTACGGCTGCAGATCGAGACTGGCACGCTGGCGCTGGGCCAGGCCGGCACCAACTGGTGCGCCACCTCGCAGGCGCTGCTGCAAGCGGACGGACACGAGGTCGAACCGCTCGATCGCGCGAGCCTGGCGCGGCGCTTTCCCATGATCGCGCCGGACGGGGTCGAACAGGCTTTCTTTCTCCGCTCCGGCGGCGTGCTGCTGGCCGACCGCATCACCGTGACGCTGGCGGCCTGGCTGAAGGGTCAGGGCGTGCAGATACGTGAAGCGACGCCGGTCGCAGAGGTCGACGCCGAAGCGGCGCGCCTGCGCCTGGCAAACGGCGAGATTGTCAGTGGTGATCTGGTGCTGGTCTGTGCCGGCCCATGGATCGGCCGGCTGGCGCCGGCCATGGCCAGCCGACTGATGCCGTCGCGCCAGGTGGTGGTCTATATCGAGCCGCCGGCGGCGACGGCCGAGACCTGGGCGCGCCATCCCATGCTGCTCGATATCGGCGACGGCGCCGGCTTCTACATGGTGCCGCCAGTGATCGCGCCCGATCTGCCGGGCCGGCCCGGTGGCGGCACCGGCATGAAGATCGGCGACCATTCCTTCACCCTGACCGGCGATCCCGACCGGGATAGGGAAGCGGCGGCGGAAGAGGCGCAGGCCATCCTGGCGCAATGCGCCGGCCGGCTGCGCGACTTCGATGCCTTCCGCACCGTCGGGCTGAAAACCTGCTTCTACACCGTCGAGCCGCGCGAGCATTTCCTCGCCAGCCGGATCGGCCCGGCCGGCTGGGCTCTCTCCTGCTGCTCGGGCCACGGCTTCAAGTTCGCCTCGGCGATAGGCGAGGGTTTCGCCGCAATGCTGGCCGAGCGGGTGTCGCCGGACGATTTCGCCGGCTGGGTCGGCGGCGCGGCCGGGCTGGCGGCGCCGCTGCCGGCCTGAGGACCGTGCGTCTTGCCCCACGGGCCCGCTGCCTTTATACCCGGCGCGGGCTTGAGCGGAGGGTGATCATGGACGGAGCGGACAAGGTCTATTGCGCCATCGATACGGTCGATATCGGCCGCTCCGCCCGGCTGATCGACGGGGTGCGGGGCGCCGTCGGCGGTATCAAGCTGGGCCTGGAGTTCTTCATGGCGCACGGGCCGGACCTGGTGCGCCGCCTGGTCGGGCGCGAAACCCCGCTGTTCCTCGATCTCAAGCTGCACGACATTCCCAATACCGTGGCCGGTGCGGTGCGCGCGGTGGCGCCGTTGGCGCCGACCCTGCTGACCATCCATTGCACCGGCGGCCCGGCCATGCTGCGCGCCGCCCGCGACGCGGCCGAGGAGGCGTCGGCCAGATTGGGCGTGCCGCGCCCCAAGCTGCTGGGCGTCACCGTGCTGACCAGCCTCGACGAGAGCGATCTTCAGGCCATCGGCGTGGCGCATGCCCCGCTGCAGCAGGTCCGACGCATGGCCGCGCTGGCGCGCGATAACGGCATGGACGGGGTGATCTGCTCGCCGCTCGAGATCGTCGAACTGCGCGCCGATTGCGGCGACGATTTCCTTCTAGTGGTGCCAGGTATTCGCCCGGCCGGTTCGGCCGTCGGCGACCAGAAGCGCGTCATGACGCCGGGCGAGGCGGTGGGCAAGGGCGCCGATTTTCTCGTCATCGGCCGTCCCATTACGGACGCGGCTTCGCCGCGCGCCGCCGCCGAGGCCATCGCGGCCGAAATCGCCGCCGTCAATCCCGCGAAGCGGCGCGCCGTCGGCTGAGCCATGGCGGTGCTGGCCAAGATCTGCGGCATCAACGCGCCCGAGGCCATGGCGGCGGCGCTCGAGGGCGGCGCGGCCTATGTCGGGCTGGTGTTCTATCCGCCCAGCCCGCGCTTCGTGACGCCGGCTCAGGCCGCCAGCCTGTCCGCAAAAATTCCCTCGCATGTCGCCAAGGTCGGGCTGTTCGTCGATGCCGACGACGCCACTTTGGCCGCGACCTTGGAGCGGGCGCCGCTCGATTTCCTGCAGCTGCACGGCAATGAATCCCCGCAGCGCGTCGCCGAGATCCGCGAGCGCTTCGGCGTGCGCACGATGAAGGCGGTGCGCATCGCCGGCGCCGCCGACGTCGAGCGCGCCGCCGACTACGTCGAGGCCAGCGACCGGCTGCTGTTCGACGCCCAGGCGCCGGCCGACATGGCGGGCGCCTTGCCGGGCGGCAACGGGCTGGCCTTCGACTGGCAGCTGCTGGCCGAGAAGGAGTGGCCGCTGCCCTGGATGCTGTCGGGCGGGCTGACGGCGGAGAACCTCGCCGAGGCGGTGGCGGCGACAGGGGCGGTCTGCGTGGACGTCTCCTCCGGCGTCGAGGCCGCCAAGGGCGTCAAAAGCCCCGACAAGATCCGCCGTTTTCTGGCGGTGGCGAAATCGCTCTAGGGCGCCAGAAGCCGCACGACGCGAAAGCGTTCGCACCACAGCAGCATGTCGGGCGCGAAGGTCTTCAGCCGGGTGAAATATTTGCGGTGCGCCTCGCGCCAATAGGCCAGGGTGCGATCGCCTTCGCCCTCGTCATGCGCGAACTGCGCATCGACCTGGTCGTATCGTTTCTGCGTCAGCTCGACGGTTTCGATCACGGCTACCGGCTTGCCCTTGCCGTCGAGAACCACCATGCGCTTGCCGACATGCGTCAGTTCGCCCTCGCTGACCGGCCAGCAGGTGGCGCGCTTCCGGCCGGCGACGACCAGCTCGGCCAGCTCCTGGGCCAGTTCGGGACTGTCGCCGAAGGAGAACGTCTCCAGCGTTTTCCAGTCGGCATTTTGATCGTCCATCGAGGTAGCCCGGTCGGCCTGAAGCGACGACGGTAACGCTATCACGGCGGCGCCTCCGTCACATCCCAGGTCGCGCGAATCCCTGCTTTGACAGGGTTTTAGCCGTCTGCTACGCACGCCCTTCAACAGGAAATCGAGCCAATGTCCGTTCCCAATACCTATCGCAGCGGGCCCGACGAGCGGGGCCATTTCGGCAGTTTCGGCGGCCGCTTCGTGGCCGAGACGCTGATGCCGCTGATCCTCGACCTGGAAAAGGCCTATGACGCGGCCAGGAAGGACGCCGCCTTCCAGAGCGAGCTCGACTACCTGCTGGAGCACTATGCCGGCCGGCCCAGCCCGCTCTATTTCGCCGAGCGCCTGACCGGGAAGCTGGGAGGGGCGAAGATCTACTTCAAGCGCGACGAGCTCAACCACACCGGCTCGCACAAGATTAACAACGTGCTGGGCCAGGTGCTGCTGGCCAAGCGCATGGGCAAGCGCCGCATCATCGCCGAGACCGGCGCCGGCCAGCATGGCGTCGCCACCGCGACGGCCTGCGCGCTGTTCGACATTCCCTGCACCGTGTTCATGGGCGCGACCGACGTCGCCCGCCAGCAGCCCAACGTCTTCCGCATGAAGCTGCTGGGTGCGGAGGTGCGGGCGGTGACGGCCGGCAGCGCCACCTTGAAGGACGCCATGAACGAGGCGCTGCGCGACTGGGTCGCCACCGTCGAGACCACGTTCTACGTCATCGGCACGGCGGCCGGCCCGCATCCCTATCCCGCCATGGTGCGCGACTTCCAGTCGGTGATCGGCCGGGAGACGCGGGCGCAGATGCAGAAGGCCGAAGGCCGCCTGCCCGACACGCTGGTCGCCTGCATCGGCGGCGGTTCTAACGCCATCGGCCTGTTCCATCCCTTCCTCGACGACAAGGGCGTGCGCATCGTCGGCGTCGAGGCGGCCGGGCACGGCATCGAGACCGGCGAACATGCCGCCTCGCTGACCGGCGGCCGTCCGGGCGTGCTGCACGGCAACCGCACCTATCTGCTGCAGGACGCCGACGGGCAGATCAAGGACGCGCATTCGATCTCCGCCGGCCTCGACTATCCCGGCATTGGCCCGGAGCATGCCTGGCTGAAAGAGTCGGGTCGCGTCGAATACGTGTCGGCGACCGACAACGAGGCGCTCGATGCCTTCCAGCTGCTGTGCAAGCTCGAGGGCATCATTCCCGCGCTCGAGCCGGCGCATGCGCTGGCGCATGTGCTGAAGCTGGCGCCGACCCTGCCCAAGGACAATCTGCTGGTAATGAATCTCTGCGGCCGCGGCGACAAGGATGTGTTCGCCATCGCCGAACGCCTGGGAGTGAAGCTGTGAGCCGCATTGCCGCGCTGTTCGCCGACCTAAAGCGGCAGGGCCGCGGCGGTCTGGGCGTTTTCATCACCGCCGGCGATCCCGATCTGGAAACCTCGTACCGCATCCTCAAGGGCCTGCCGGAAGCTGGCGCCGACATGATCGAGTTCGGCATGCCGTTCTCCGATCCGATGGCCGACGGTCCCTCGGTGCAGGCCTCCGGCCAGCGCGCGCTCAAGGGCGGCATCACGCTCGACGCGACGCTCGGCCTGGTGCGCCGCTATCGCGACGAGAGCGGCGACGACACCACGCCGATCCTGCTGATGGGTTACTACAACATCATCTACCAGCGCGGCCCGGAACTGTTCTGCAAGCAGGCCGCCGCCGCCGGCGTCGACGGTCTGATCGTCGTCGACCTGCCGCCTGAAGAGGCCGGCGAGCTGAAGCCGCACGCGCAGCGCTGCGACATCGACACGGTGATGCTGACCGCGCCCACCACCGACGCCAAGCGCCTGCCGTCGATCCTCGAATACGCCTCCGGCTTCATCTACAACGTCGCCGTTCTCGGCGTCACCGGCACGCGCTCGGCGACCGAGGAACATATCCGCAAGATGATCGCGCATGTGCGCGCCCATACCGAGCTGCCGCTCGCGGTCGGCTTCGGCATCCGCACCCCGCAGCAGGCCGCCACGATCTCCTCGATCGCCGACGCCGCCATCGTCGGCTCCGCCGTCGTCGACAAGGTGCGCGACGGGCTCGACGCCAACGGCAAGCCGACGCCGGGCCTGGTCGACGGCGTGCTGTCCTACGTGCGCGAACTGGCGGACGGCGTCAGGGGCGGCAAGCGCGCGGCGGAGTAGGGCCGCCGGATACCGCTTTTGTCTGCCTTGCCCCCGCCACGGGGCGGGAGTAGAACGCAGGCAGAGCATCGCGCAGGCAACGCAGGCGGCAAGGTAACCCCATGAACTGGCTTACGAATTTCGTCCGTCCCAAGATCAAGGCGCTGGTCGGCGGCGAGAAGAAGCCGGCGGCGCCGGACAATCTTTGGGTCAAGTGCCCCAACTGCGAGCAGATGCTGTTCCATCGCGACCTGGAGACCAATCTGCAGGTCTGCTCCTTCTGCAATCACCATCTGCGCATCGGACCGCAGACCCGCCTGGAGCTGCTGTTCGACGACGGCCAGTTCGAGAAGCATGCGCTCAGCAAGGCGGTGATCGATCCGCTGAAGTTCAAGGACCGCAAGCGCTACGTCGACAAGCTGAAGGAGGCGCAGGCCAAGAACGGCGAGAGCGACGCGCTGTGGGTCGCCTCCGGCAAGCTGGGCGGCAAGTCGGCCGTCGCCGCGGTGTTCGACTTCAACTTCATGGGCGGCTCGATGGGCATCGCCGTCGGCGAGGGCATCGTCATGGCGGCCCGCCTGGCGGTCGAGAAGCGCTGCCCGCTGATCGTGTTTCCCGCTTCCGGCGGCGCGCGCATGCAGGAGGGCATTCTCAGCCTGATGCAGATGCCGCGCACCACCGTGGCGGTGCAGGAGGTCAAGGAGGCCGGCCTGCCCTATATCGTGGTGCTGACCGATCCCACCACCGGTGGCGTCACTGCGTCCTTCGCCATGCTGGGCGACATCGCCATGGCCGAGCCCGGCGCGGTGATCGGCTTCGCCGGCCAGAGAGTCATCCAGGACACGATCCGCGAGGAGCTGCCCGACGGCTTCCAGCGCGCCGAATACCTGCTCGACCACGGCATCATCGACATGGTGGTGCATCGCCGCCAGCTGCGCGAGACGCTGGTGCGCGTGCTGGCGCTGCTGGGCGAGGGACGGCCGACGCCGAACCTGCCCGCGGTCGCCGCCAACGCCAATGCCGGCGTGCAGCGCCTGTCCGGCGCGATGCGGGTGAAATAGCCTCCGATCCGACCTCATGGACGGCGCCGTGACAGTCTCGAGCGAGCAGCTGCTCGAGCGCCTGCTGGGCCTGCATCCGCGCGTCATCGACCTGTCGCTCGAACGCCTGCAGCGCCTGCTGGCCGATCTCGGCCATCCCGAACGCCGACTGCCGCCGGTCATCCACGTTGCCGGCACCAACGGCAAGGGCTCGCTGATCGCCTATTTGCGCGCCATGCTCGAAGCGGCGGGCCATGCCTGCCACGTCTACATCTCGCCGCATCTGGTGCGCTTCCACGAACGCATCCGCCTTGCCGGCGCGCTGATCGCCGAGGACGAACTGGTGGCGACCCTGGAGGAATGCGAGCGGGTCAATGCCGGCCGTTCCATCACCTATTTCGAGATCACCACGGCCGCGGCTTTCCTCGCCTTCTCGCGTCGCAAGGCCGACGTGCTGCTGCTGGAGGTCGGGTTGGGTGGTATCTACGACGCCACCAACGTCGTCGATGCGCCGGCTGCCGTCGCCATCACGCCGATCGGCATCGACCATACGCAGTTCCTCGGCGACACGCTGGCGCAGATCGCGGCCAACAAGGCCGGTATCGTCAAGCCCGGCGCACCGGTCGTCGTGGGCCGCCAGCGCGCGGAAGCGGCGGCAGTGATCGCGGCCGAAGCGGCGCGGCGCGGCGCGCCGCTGTTTCGCATGGGTATCGAATGGCAGGTGAGCCCGCAGGCCGACGGCTTCGTCTTCGCCCGCGACGGCAGGCAGCTGACATTGCCGATGCCCGCTCTGGCCGGCGCGCACCAGATCGACAATGCCGCCACCGCCGTCGCCGTGCTCGACCGGCTGCCACAATTCGCCGTGCCGGACGCCGCCATCGCGCGCGGGCTCGGCACGGTCGACTGGCCGGCGCGCCTGCAGCGGCTCGAGCGTGGCCCGCTGGTCGACCTGCTGCGGCCGGGCGACGAGCTGTGGCTCGATGGCGGGCACAACGAGGATTGCGGCATCGCGCTGGCCGGCATGGCGCGGCGCTGGGCGGCGCAGGACGCCAGGCCGTTGCACCTGATCTTCGGCATGCTGACCACGAAGGACGCGCAGGGCTTCCTGCGGCCGCTCTCCGGCCTGGCGCAGGGCGCACACGCGCTGACCATCGAAGGTCATCTCGCCTACAGCGCCGAGCAGGCGGCCGAACGCGCCCGCAGCGTCGGCATTCCCTGCCAACCGGCGCCGTCGCTGGAGGCCGCGCTGGCGGCGGCGATCGCGACGGCCCAGGGGCCGTTGCGCGTGCTGATCTGCGGTTCGCTCTACCTCGCCGGTACCGTGCTGGCGCGCAACGGCTGAGGCGCGACAGGGCGCGATCATCTGCTATCTTTCCCCGTCATCGCATCGGGGGGGCAGCATGGACATCGCATTCAAATCGGCGCGCGAACTGGCGGGCCTCATCCGTCGCGGCAAGGTCTCCAGCCTCGAGCTGCTCGACCTCTACCTGGACCGCATCGAGCGCTTCAACCCGAAGCTGAACGCCGTCATCTGGATGGACCGCGACGGCGCGCGCAAGCAGGCCAAGGCGGCCGATCGCGCCGTGAAGAAGGGCGGCAAGCTGCCGCCGCTGCATGGCGTGCCGATGACCATCAAGGAGAGCTACGACGTCGCCGGTTCGCCGACCACCTGGGGCGATCCCGCCATCAAGGACAATATCGCCGCCGAGGATTCGCTGCCGGTGAAGCGGCTGAAGGCGGCCGGCGTCGTGCTGTTCGGCAAGACCAACGTGCCGCTGATGCTGGCCGACTGGCAGAGCTACAACGCCATCTACGGCACCACCAACAATCCCTGGGACGTGACGCGCTCGCCCGGCGGCTCCTCGGGCGGTTCGGCGGCGGCGCTGGCGGCCGGGCTGACCGGCATCGAGGCCGGCTCCGATATCGGCGCCTCGATCCGCAACCCGGCGCATTACTGCGGCGTGTTCGGTCACAAGCCGACCTGGGGCATCTGCGCCCCGCGCGGCCATGCGCTGCCCGGACGGGTGGCGCCGGGGGATATTTCGGTGATCGGTCCGCTGGCCCGCTCGGCCGGCGATCTCGACGTGGCGCTCGCCGCCATGGCGGGGCCCGACGCCATCGACGGCGCCGGCTGGAAGCTAGACCTGCCGAAGCCGGCCAAGACGGCGTTCCGCCAGTTCAAGGTCGGCGTGATGCTGGAGGACCGCAACTCGGCGGTCGACGCGCAGGTGCAGGGCAGGCTGCAGGCGCTGGCCGATTTCCTCGGCAAGAAGAAGGTCAAGGTGGTGCAGGGCGCGAAGCCCGACATCGACACCGACGAGGCGATGGACGTCTATATCGGCCTGCTGCGGGCGGCGACCTCGGGCCGGCAGACCAACGAGCAATACGCGAAGAACAAGGAGATCGCTGCCGCCCTGAAGCCGACCGACAAGTCGTATTACGCGCAGATGACGCGGGCCAACGTGCTGGGCCATCGCGACTGGCTGGCGCTCAACGAAAAGCGCATGAAGATGCGGCTGAAATGGGCGGCGTTCTTCGAGGAGTACGATTTCCTGCTGATGCCGGCCGCCGCTTCCGCCGCCTTCCCGCACGACCATGTCGGCGAGCGCCACGAGCGGACCATCATGGTCGACGGCCGCAAGGTGCCGACCACCGATCAGCTGTTCTGGGCCGGCTATCCGGGCGTCGCCTTCCTGCCCTCGACCGTGGCGCCGATCGGCTTCAGCCGCGAGGGGCTGCCGATCGGCGTGCAGATCGTCGCGCCGGCCATGGGCGACCGCAGGAGCATCGCCTTCGCCGCCATGCTGGAGAAGGAATACCAGGGCTTCGTGCCGCCCAGCGGGTATTGAGAGCGGCGCGATGACGGTGCGACTGAGCGCGGTCATTGTCGGAGCGCTGGCGGGGCTCGCGCTACAGGGCGGCGCGGCCGTGGCGCAAAGCGGCCTCGCCGACTACGACGTCGGGCGCTGGCGGATAACCGCCTTCACCGATAGCGGCGGCTTCGCCGGCTGTTCGGCCTACGTCGCCGCCAAACCGCAAGGCCATATGGCGCTGGCCTTGACGCTGTCGGGCAATTGGGTCGTTGCCATCGAAGATCCGAACGGGCGCTGGCGCGACGAAAGCAAAGTCAGGCTCCGGTGGTGGCTGGGTGACTCCTCGGACGACAGGACGGTGTCGGCGGCTGGCGGTCTGGCGTTGTCGCCCATACCGGATGGCAAGGAGCGGATGCGCCGAATACGTAGCGCGGGCGCGGCGCGCCTTTCGGTCGAACCGACCGGGGCCGCCGCAAGCGTCTACGACGTGTCGCTGTCGGGGATCGATGCGGCGGTCGGCGAAGTGCAACGCTGCCTCTCCACGCGCGGCACCGTCAAGGCGCCCGCCGCCGGGTCGCGGCGCGCCGATTCCGGCGCACCGGGATACACGAGAGTGGGCGAGGTCGCCGGCTGGACGATCGACGCCTTCCGCTCCGATGACGGCAAGACCACTTCCTGCGTCGTCAGCCGGCTCGACGCCAACGACATCATCTTCGGCGTCCGCCTGACATCGACGGGCAATTGGTCGGTCGTCGTCTTTATGGACGACTCCTCTCGCAAGCGCGGATCGGCGTTCCGCTTCGTCTATCGGGTCGACGATCTGCCGCTGCGCAACGCTCTCGGTCAGATGGCGACCGACAAGCTGATGAATCTCGATATCGGCGACAGTCCGAGCCTGCTGCGCGAACTGCGCGCCGGCAACATCCTTCGACTGCGCGTCGGGAAGGATGAGTACGAGTTCGCGCTCAACGGCAGCGCCGCCGCCATGGCCGCCGCCGAACGCTGCGTCGGTCGCGCCACGGCGCCGCGACCTGCGCCGCCATCCCGGACCGCGCCGCCACCCGCGCCGGCAGCACCGGCGGCCCCATCGCTGCCGACGGAAACGCCTTCTTCAGAACGTTGATGCAATCTGAAGCTGTTTTGACAGGAAACGCTCTACCGATGAAAATGTCGGCATGAGAGTTATTCGATCGATAGTCGTGGCGGTCGTCGTCGCCGTCACGGGAGCGGGAGCGGCCCTGTCGCAGGGAACGGCCAAACCCGCTGGGCGGTACCAGTTCGGCAGCTGGAGCGTCAGCCCCTACTTCGGCGATTCGGACAGAGAGTTTCTCAGCTGCATGGCGGTTGCGCCGATGGACGGAGACGCCGTCTTCGGTCTGGTGCTTACCAGGTATGACGACTGGAACATCCTCGTAATCGATCCGGAAACCGACTGGGGGCAGAGAAGCGATCTTCCGGTGTCGTGGCAGGTCGACGGATTGGCGGCGCACAGGAAGAAGGCTATTGCCGACAGCGAAGCCGCCATGATTCTCGATATTCCGTCGAGCGCCGTGGCCGAATTGCGTGGCGCTCGTCGTGTGCGGACGAACGTCAATGGCCGGAACAGGGTGGCTGACCTCGACGACACGGCCGGCGCGATGCGGGAGTTGCAGCGTTGCGTGGAGAGCAAGGGCGGATCTGCCCGCTCGACGACGCCGACATCGCCACCATCTTCGCCTTCGCCCCCGGCCCCCGACGGAGTGACCTATGCAGGATGGACGTTCGACGAGAACCGCGACAAGGAGGGCCGCAGGGTGTGCACGGCCTTCGCTCCCGGGATATCGGACACGATTGTGGCGCTCCACCTGAGTCCCGGCGACCGCTGGGACATTCTTGCGCACAACAAGACGTGGAAGCTGGGGCACCATCAGCGCATCAAGCTGATCTATCGCATCGACGGTGGCCGTGGCCGCGATGCCGAAGCGATCACGTATCGGGAGCAATCGCTCCAGATACCTCTCAATGTCGCGCAGGGGCTTGAAGAGATCCGTCGCGGGAAAGAGATCGAATTCGACCTCAGGGGCGCGCTATACAAGTCCGAATTCGCAGGCGCCGACAGCGTTATCCCGGCTTTGCGCGATTGCGTGGAAGCCGGGCTCGCGGCGCTCCGCCCCGACGGGGCGACGCCGCCGGCTCCTGCCGCGCCGCCACCTGCAGCGGCGCCGCCTGCCGCATCGCCACCTTCCAACAATCCGCCGGACTATCAGGTCGGCGGCTGGCGCTTCCAGCGTTTCAACGACGACAAGGGCCTGTTCGCCAGCTGCTTCGCGCTGGCGCCGGCCGATGGCGCCATGCGCTTCGGCCTGCAGCAGTTCCGCGATCGCAGCTGGGCCATGCTGCTGCTGAAACCGGACTGGAAATACGGACACGACCTGCAGGTCTCGGTCGTCTATGGCGTCGATGGTCCGCCACGGCATCAGGAGATCGGGCTGGCGCATAAGGACACCGGCCTGCTGGTCCGTCTCAGTCGCGGTCGCCAGGCCGTAAGCGAACTGGCCGCCGGCAACGAGGCGTCCTTCGTGGTCAATACCGAGACGCTGAGCCACCGCCTTGCCGGCTCGGCCGACGCCATCAAGGAGCTCGAAGCCTGCGTCGACCGCGGCGCCGGCCCGGCGCGTCGTCCCCCGCAGCGCGCCACCCCGCCAGCTGCCCGGCCGCAATCGCCGGCCCCGCAGCCCGCGCCCGGCCGGCGCGACGAGGCGCCGCCCGATCCCCAGCTCGGCGACCCCGGCTTCCGCCCCTCGAAGCTGTTCGGGCGGTGAAATGCAAAAGGCCCGCTTTACGCGGGCCTTTTCGATTCCGATGGTCGTCCGGCGATTACATCACCGACTGGATCCACTGCACCAGCCGCGCCTTGGGCTCGGCGCCGATCTTCTGCGCTGCGGGCTTGCCGTCCTTGAACATGATCAGGGTCGGGATCGAGCGGATGCCGAATTTCGACGGCGTCATCGGGTTCTCGTCGATGTTGATCTTCACCACCTTGAGCTTGCCGGCCATCTCGGTCGAGACGTCCTCCAGCACGGGGCCGATCATCTTGCACGGCCCGCACCATTCGGCCCAGAAATCGACGAGCACCGGGCCGCTGGCCTTCAGCACGTCCTGATCGAAGCTCTGATCGGTGGTCTTTTCGGTAGCCATGGGTACTCCTGGGCCGGGCGGGCCAAGCGGGGAAAGGTCGAAACGAGCCGTAAAGCTAGGGAGTGGGGCAGGGAGCGTCAAGGCACGTGGCGGTGACCAACGAACCCGTTGATTTTTAAGGCTTATATGGTTCCAGCACGGTATCGGGCAACGCCATCAGCCGTGCCCCATCGGTCCACAGCAGCAGGCACTCGACCGGCCGGTCGGGCCAGATCTGGCGCAGTAGGGTGCGATAGGCCGCCATCTGTCGCAGATAGAGCGGCGCCACGTCCTCGACGCGCTGCGGCGGCGGGCGGTTGGTCTTGTAGTCGATCACCGCGATGCGCTCTTGTGTCACCAGCAGCCGGTCGACCTGGCCGCTGATGACGTAGGGTCCGGTGCGGCCGGCGACGATGCCGGTCAGCGGCACTTCGGCGCGCGATTGCGGGCCAAACAATTCGGCATGCGCCGGCGCTTCCAGCACCGCCATCAGCTCGTCGAGCCATGCTGCCTGCGTTTCGGCGTCCAGCATCAAGGTCGGCTGCGCCAGATGGCGCGCGCCGGCCTGGCGCCGCTTCTCGGTCGGCAGATCGGGCAGCAGCTGCAGCAGGCGATGCAATATCAAACCGCGCCGGAACCGCGCCGAGCCGTCGGGCTGCAGCGGCGAGAGCGCGGCGGGCTCGACCGCTTCGGCTTGGGCGTCGGCGACGCTGCGCGAGGGGGCCAGCGGCCGCGGCGGCGTTTCCTCCGGCTGCGGCGGCCGCGTCGCCCAATCCGGCAGTGCTTCGTCGGCCGATGTGCCGGTGATCGTTGGCGCCCGGGCGCGCAGCAGATCGCGATTCTCCAGCCGCAGCATCTCGCCCGTGATGGCCGGATCGTCGGCGAGATCCGCGCCGAGGGTGAAGGGCAGGCGGATCGGCGTGCGATCGCGGGCCCGCTCGGTCAGGCTGGCGTCTTCCGCCACGGCCTTGGCCTGCAGGGAGCGGCGCAGCTGGGCGTACCAGCAATTCTCCGGGATCTCCCGCTGGCCCCTGGCGCCGCAGACGATCAGCCGGTCGGCGGCGCGCGTCATGGCGACGTAGAGCAGGCGATTGTTTTCCTCGCGCCGGCGCGCCTGGCGCTCGGCATGCAGGCGGTCGGCGGTCGGGTCGCTGTCGACCGCCGCCCCGCGCCACACCAGCATCGCCTCCTCGGCGTCGGCCGGCACCAGCGGCTCGTTGCGGCTCAGCGGATCGAAGGTCGTGTCGGGCAGGTAGACGATGGGTGCCTGCAACCCCTTGGCGCCGTGCACGGTGAGGATGCGCACCTCGTCGCGCGCGCTCTGCTCCAGCTCGCGCTTGATCACCGGCTCTCCGGCTTCGAGCCAGTGCAGGAAGCCCTGCAGCGAGGGCGCGTTGTTGCGCTGGTAGGCCAGCGCCAGGCCGAGGAACTCGTCGATCGGGTCGGCCGCTTCCGGTCCCAGCCTGCCGAGCAGCGCCCGTCGGCCGCCGTCGCGCCCCAGCAATTCGCCGTAGAATTCGAAGGCCGGCATGTAGTTGGCGCGGGCGAAGATCGCCGCCAGCCGCCGCCAGGCGCCGGCGAAAGGTTCTTCCCCGGCCTCGCCGCGGGTCCGCAGCGCGCGCCACACCGAGCCCTCGCGGCCCCAGCACAGGGCGAACAGCTCTTCCTCGGACAGCCCGACCAGCGGGCCCTTCAGCACCGTCGCCAATGTGAGATCGTCGCCGGGCAGTAGCGCCGCCCGCCCGATCGCCATCAGGTCCATCACCGCGATATGGCCGGTCAGCTTCAGCCGGTCGACGCCGGCGACGCCGATGCCGCGCTGCTTCAGCTCGCGCACCAGCGCCTCGACGAAGGCGTTGCGCCGCTGCACCAGCACCATGACGTCGCGCGCCTGGATCGCGCGGTTGCGCGCCGGCAGGATTTCGGCGCCGATCTGGCGGGCGATGTCGGCGGCAATCAGCCGCGCCAACCGCCGCTGCGGCGGCAGCGCGCCTTCCTGCTCCGTCGGGTCCTGCCACGGATCGATCTCCTCGCCCGGCAGCGGCTCGACCAGCGGCCACAGCTCGACCCGGCCAGCCTCGCCGATGCGCACCGGCTGATGCTGGATGCGGTCGCGCTCGTTCTCCGCCACGCCCTCGCGCGCCGGCCCGTCGGCGAACGCCAGGTCGACGGCGGCCAGCACGGCGGCGGTCGAGCGGAACGAGGCGATCAGCGGCACCTCCTTCCAGTCCTGCCGTGCGTCCTCGATGCGTTCCTTGAAATAGCGCCGCATCTCGACGAACTTGCGCGGATCGGCGCCCTGGAAGGAATAGATCGACTGCTTGAGGTCGCCGACCACGAACAGCGTGCGCTTCTGGGCCTGCGCCGACTGGCCGGCGAAGAACTCCTCGGTCAGCCGCCGCACGACTTCCCACTGCGCCGGGCTGGTGTCCTGCGCCTCGTCGATCAGCACGTGGTCGAAACCGCCGTCGAGCTTGTAGAGCACCCAGCTCGGCCCGTCCTCGCCCGCCAGCAGCCCGCGCGTGCGTTCGATCAGATCGTCGTAGTCGAGTGCCGCCCGCGCCCGCTTCTCGCGCTCGAACTCATCGATCACTGCCAGCGCCAGCCGCAGCAGCGCCTGCGAGCGCGCCGCCACGCGCAGGCTGCGGCGCTTCACGTGCAGCGCGTAGAGCCGCTGCGCCTCCTCGGCCAGCGTCGCCTGGATGTCGGCGGCGATCGCCTTGGTGGCGAGGCTGGCACGGATCTCGCCATCCTTCTTGAGGAACTGGCTGCAATAGGCCTCGATCAGAGCCTGACGTTCGTTGCCGGCTGCCAGCAGATCGGCGATTGCCTGGCCGCGCGCCTTGTCGCTCTTGGCGCCGGCCAGCAACGTTGCGCAGCCATCGCGCAGGCGCTGCTCGAGGGCGGCCGGCGGACGGCCCATCTCGCCTTCGATATCGGCCTCGCGCAGTCCGGGCGTCAGGCCGAACAGCGTTGCGAGCGTCGCCAGAAAGCGTTCGCTGCCGCCTGCCCTGGCGACGGCGGCCTGCAGCGCCGTGCGGCGCGCCAGCACCGCCTGCAGCAATTCGCCGAAGCGCCGGCCGTCGGCCCGCGCCGCCACCAGCCGCAGCGCTTCGCCCAATGTCTCCTCGCGCTCGGCGCGCTCGAATACCCGATCGCGAGCGCTGGCCAGCAGATCGGCCGCCATCGCCTCGTCGAGCACCTGGAAATGCGGCGGCACGCGCGCCTCCAGCGGAAAGCGCTGCAGCACCGCCTGGCAGAAGGCGTGTAGAGTGACGATGTAGATGCCGCCCGGCTCGTCGAGCACGCGGGCGAACAGGCCGCGGGCGCGCGCCAGCATGGCGCGGCTGACGAAGGGCACGGCGATCTTTTTCAGCTCGGCGCGCAGGCCGGCCTCGTCGAGCCGCGTCCACAGGCCCAGCGCCGAGGCCAGCCGGTTGCGCATTTCCGCCGCCGCCGCCTTGGTGAAGGTCAGGCACAGGATCTTGGAGGGCGGCGTGCCCGACAGCAGCAGCCGCAGCAGCCGGTCGGTCAGCACCTTGGTCTTGCCGGTGCCGGCATTGGCCATCACCCAGGCGGAGACGTCGGGATCGATCGCCGGGCGTTGCGCGGCGTTGGCGCGCTCGCGCTCCTCGGCCTGGGCGCGCGCGGTTTCGTTCATGGCTTCACTCGTCGCCATGCCGCACCGTCCATTCCTGCAGCCGCGCCAGATGGTCGTAGTCGCCATAGCCCGCGAAGCTGGGACGCGGTTGCGACAGATAGGGCGTGCGCGGATCGTCGTAGCGGCGGATGCGCTCGAGCAGCGAGCGTTCGGTCAGCCGCAGCAGCACGGCGGCCGTATCCTCGTTGTCGCCGCCATGCTCGGCCATCGCCTTGACGAGCTTGTTCGCCTGCAGCACGTCCTCGATCGCGCCGCCCTCGTCGGTGCCGCGCAGGCGCCAGTAGCTGAGTCGCGCCGTGCGGCCGCTTACCGACGCGAAGCCTGCCGCCCTCGCCGCGATCATCGCCTCCAGCGGCAATTGCGGCGCGTAACCGGCGGCGACCTCGTCGATCGAGGGGCCGGACCCGGTCTTGTAGTCGATGATCTCCAGCGTGCCGTCGACCAGCCGGTCGATGCGGTCGGCCTTGGCGACGATCTCGAACGGCAGCGCGCCGGGCTTCAGGACAAGGCTGCCGCTCGCCTCTGTGGCGGCGAGCGTCGCGCCTTCGCCCTGGCGCTCGAGTTGCACGCGCACGAACCAGCGCGCCACGCGTTCGAAGCGCGGCCACCAGAAGGCGCGCTCGGCCGGCCGGTCGAGCAGCCGGCCGAAGGTCTCGCGGCCCAGCGCGATCAACCGTTCCTCGTCGCCCTCTCGCACCAATCCGCCGGCCTCGTTCAGGAACCGATCGAGCACCGCGTGCATCAGGGTGCCGCGATCGCGCGCGGTCGGGTCCATGTCGAGCGGGTCGAGTACCGGCAGTCTCAGTATCTGCCGTGCGTAGAGCGCGTAGGGATCGCGCCGCCAGGTTTCGATGGCGGTGACCGACAGGCGGCGCGGCCGCGCCTCCAGCGGCGGCATCGGTCGGGGCGGCTTCGCCGCCGCGATCGCGGTCGGACGATCGAGCCGGTCGGCCCAGCGCAGCCAGGAAGCGCCGGCCGCGAGATCGCGCGGCGTAGTGTCGGCATCGCGGCCCAGCAGCGCATCGAGCCGCGCCAGCCAGCGCGCCGGCACGGTCGGTGCGCCCTCGGCGCGTTCCGCCCGCGTCAGCGTCACCTGCCCGGCGCAAGCCGCCTGCACGAAATCATGCGCCGCCAGCCCGATGCGCCGTTCCGGCGCCGGCAGGCCCAGCTCCTGGCGCATCGGCCGCGTCAGCCACGGGCCGGTATCGACCAGCGGCGGCCAGCTACCTTCGTTGAGCCCGCCCAGGATCATCAGATCGGCGCGCTGCAGGCGCGCTTCCAGCGGACCCCAGATTGCCAGCCGCGGATGCGAGCCGCGTCGTGGTCGCACTGCCTGCGCGCCCGCCAGTTCGACGAACAGCCCCGGCCACAGCTGACCGTCGATGGCGCCGAAGGCATCGCCGCGTTCGACGAGCTGGCCGATCGCCGCCGCCGCCGCTTCGCCGGCCTCGCCCCGCCATAGCGTCGCGGCGCCTTCGGTTTCGTCGGTGGCGGCCACCGCCTCGCCGCTTTGCGCCAGAGCGCGCGCCAGAGCGGGCACGGTGGCGACGGTGTTCGACATCGCTTCGGCCAGCGGCTGCAACGCCGTCTCCAGCCGGGCCAGCAGATCGTCGGTTTCCGTTCGCGCGACCGCGAACATCGCATCGGCCTCGTCGAAGAAGCCGGCGACGGCGCGGCGCAGCCCGGCAAGGCCGCCGGCTGGTCGCGGTCCGCGCAGGATATGCCGGTCGAGAAAGCGCGCCCGCTCCAGCAGATCGGCGCGCGACAGCCCCAGCGCGCAGAGCGGATGCTGCAGCAACGCCAGCAGCGGCACCGGCGCCAGATCGCTTTCCAGCGCCTCGCCGATCAGCCGCAGCAGCACGGCCGGCGGCGTGTCGAGCAGCGGCGTGCCGGCCGAATCGTCGACCTCGATGTCCCAGCGCCGCAACTCGCTGGCGACGCGGCGGGCGAGATCGCGATCCGCCGTGACCAGTGCCCCCGTTCTGCCTCTGGTTTCCAGCGCGCCGCGCAACAGCAGGGCGATGGCGGTCGCTTCCGCCTGCGGCGTCGCGGCCTCGATGCGCGTCAGTCCCGCCAATGCCGCTGCCGGCGGCGTCGTCGCCGGTTCGTCGCCCTCGTCATCGCCGTCGCTCGGCCGCAGAGCCTGCGACCACAGCGCCGTGCGCGCGGCATCGGTGGCCCCGACGCCTGGCGCCGGCCAGTCGGCAACGGTGGCGCGCTCGAGTTCCAGCGCCGCCAGCAACTCGTGCAAGCCGTATTGCGGATGCGTCTGCTCCAGCGCCGCCCATTGCGTATCCGCCAGATGCCGGTCGAGGCCGGGCAGCACCACCGCACCCTGCGGCAGCTGCGCGATGGTCGCCAGCAACTCGCGGGTGGCGGGAATCGAACCGGTCGAACCGGCGGCGATCACCGGATGCGACGGCGGCTGTGCGCGCCACAGTGCCGCCTGCCGGCGCAGCAGCGCGTTGCGCCGCGCGGCGGGATCGATGGCGCCGCGCTCCGCCAGAATCGCCGGCCAGGCCTGCGAAATGATTTCGAGGAAGCGCAGCGTCAGCTTCCAGTGCTGCGCGAAGCGTTCGGGCACCAGCCCGGCCAGGCGCTCGATGGCGACGTCCTCGATCTGCAGCGAATCGAGCAGCCGCGCCAGTTCGCCCGCCAGCGCGGCCGCCTGCGCCGGCGTCGCCACGCCCCAGCTCTCCGCGCCTTCGGCCTGCGCGCGCTGCAGCACCAGCCGCGTCAGCAATCCCAGCCGTTCCATGCCGTCGATCGCCGGCGGTATCGCCTCGTCCAGCGTCTCGCCGGCTGCCTCCGAGAGCAGCAGCTCGTCCTCCTCGACGTCGCCCAGCGGCGCGAAGCGCGGCAGCAGCAGCGCCTTGCCGCCGCTTTGGCGCAAGAAGGCCTCGCGCAGGGCGCGCGCCGCACGCCGCGTCGGCAGCAGGATCAGAACGTCGGCGAGGGATTCGGGATCGCCGCCATGGCGCTGCAGGACGCCGGCGGCCAGCGCATCGGCGAAGGGCAGGGCGGCGTCGATCGAGAAGACGCGGGAAGCGGCGGCCGGTTTCGCCGCCGCCATCAGGGGCCGGTCCCCGTGCGCGGCCGGCCGACCAGCAATTC
>JBDZUM010000001.1:17040-45302 GCA_040255215.1 Rhodospirillaceae bacterium | reverse complement strand
ACGACGAAGAACGGCTCGTCGCCCAGCAGCGGCAGCGCCTTCTTCACCCCGCCGCCGGTTTCCAGCAGTTCGGCCTCGGGCGACAGCACGATGGCGGGCGAGCGGCGTTCCGCCAGATGCCGTTCCATCAGCGGCGCCAGGTGATGCACGTTGACGATGCAGCGTTCGACGCCGGCCGCCTCGAGCCGGTCGAGCGCACGGTCCAGCAGCGAGCGGCCGGCCACTTCGATCAGCGCCTTGGGCTTGCTGTCCGACAGCGGCCGCATGCGCTGGCCCAGCCCGGCGGCCAGCACCATGGCGGTTTTCGGCACGGCGATGCCACTCATGCTCCGGCTCCGCGCAGCGCCGGCGGGATGTGGCGATCGACGAAACTGCGGATCGGCGCCAGGCTTTCATGCGCCAGCGCGCGTTCGAACAGGCGCCAGAGCCGGGGCAAATGCTGCAGATAATGGCTCTTGCCGTCGCGCAGCTTCAGCCGCGAGAACACGCCGATGACGCGGCTGTGGCGCTGCGCGGCGCACAGGGCGGCGGCGGCGAGGAAATCGGGACGGGCGGCTGGCGGCAGCGAGGCGAGATAACGGTCGAGCATGGTCCTGTACAGAGCGGGGTCGATGTCGCGGCGCGCATCTTCGATCAGCGACACCAGATCGTAGGCAGTGGCGCCGCGCGCCGCATCCTGAAAATCGAGCAGGCCGCAGCGGCGGATGCCGTCGCGCCCGTCGAGCAGCATGAGGTTGTCGACATGGTAGTCGCGCAGCACCAGGGTGCGCGGACCGGCATCGAGAGCCGGCAGCGCCGCCCGCCACAAGGCGCGATATTCCACGGCCAGCGCCGGATCGGCAGGGCTTCCCGTCGCCAGGGTCGGGTACCACTCCATCAGCAGCCCGGCCTTGTCGGTCATGTCGTCGGTCTCATAGAGCGGCAGACCGGGCAGCAGCACGCGGTCGGCCGGAATCGCGTGCAGCGCCAGCAGCACGTCGACGGCCAGCGCATAGAGTTCGGTCTCGTCGGCGCCGGCGGCCAGTGCGCGGGTGTAGGTCGCATCGCCGAAATCCTCCAGCAGCAGCAGGCCGGCGGCTTCGTCCGCAGCCAGCACGCGCGGCACGCTGAAGCCCAGCGCGTCGAGATGAGCCGACAGGCGGGCGAAGGGGCGCACGTCTTCCTGCGGCGGCGGCGCGTCCATCAGCACCAGCGGGCCGGAGGGCGCTTGCAGGCGATAGTAGCGGCGGAAGGAAGCATCGCCCGCCAGCAGCGCGATCGGCGCCGCGCCCAGTCCCTGCGCGTCGAGAAAGGCGCTGCGGGCAGGCGCGCGTTCGGCGGCGCTGGAGTTGTTCATGGCAGATCCGAAATTCTATCGCGCCACCCGGCGCTGCCGGCGAGTTCGGCTCGTCTTCCGGCGCCGTCGGCCGACAGCCGTATCTCCAGTCGTTGCGCCGGCAACAGCGTGCCCAGACGCTCGGGCCATTCGATCAGGCTGGCGGCCTCGCCCAGCGCCTGCTCCAGACCGAGCTCCCAGGCGTCTTCCGGCTGCTTCAGCCGGTAGAGATCGAAATGCCAGACGCTCAGCGCGGGAAATTCGTAGACCTCGACCAGGGTGAAGGTCGGGCTCGGCACGTCCATGCCGGGGTCGGCCGCCAGCGCCCGCAACAGGCCGCGCGCCAGGGTCGTCTTGCCGGCGCCGAGATCGCCCTGCAGGCAGACGACGTCGCCGCCCCGCAACAGCGGCGCCAGCGCCGCGCCCAGCGATTCGCTGGCGGCTGCGTTCTCGAGCGGCATCGATTTCAGGATCGGAACGGGACTGCCCGGCATGGGGCGGTTGTAGGGCGCGGCCGGCGCGCAGGCAAGCCGCCCGCGCGCCGCCCTGGCGTTGCTAGTAGCGGTAGTGGTCTGGCTTGAACGGGCCGGCCTCGCCGATGCCGAGATACTGCGACTGCTGCGGCGTCAGCTTGGTCAGATGCGCGCCGACCTTGGCGAGGTGCAGGCTGGCGACCTTCTCGTCGAGATGCTTGGGCAGGGTATAGACCTGCTTCTGGTACTTGCCCTGGTTGGTCCACAGCTCGATCTGCGCCAGCACCTGGTTGGTGAAGGAGGCGCTCATGACGAAGCTGGGATGGCCGGTGGCGTTGCCCAAATTCACCAGCCGGCCTTCCGACAGCACGATGATGCGCTTGCCGTCCTGGAACTCGACTTCGTCGACCTGCGGCTTGACGTTGTGCCACTTGTAGTTCTTCAGCGCGCCGATCTGGATCTCGCTGTCGAAATGGCCGATGTTGCAGACGATGGCGCGATGCTTCATCGCCCGCATGTGGTCGATGGTGATGACGTCGACGTTGCCGGTGGCGGTAACGAAGATGTCGCCCTGCGGCGCGGCCTCTTCCATCGTCACGACCTGGTAGCCTTCCATCGCCGCCTGCAGGGCGCAGATCGGATCGATCTCGGTCACCATGACGCGGCAACCGGCGTTGCGCAGGCTGGCGGCCGAGCCCTTGCCGACGTCGCCGAAGCCTGCGACCACGGCGATCTTGCCGGCCATCATGACGTCGGTGCCGCGGCGAATGCCGTCGACCAGGCTTTCGCGGCAACCGTAGAGATTGTCGAATTTCGACTTGGTCACCGAATCGTTGACGTTGATCGCCGGGAACAGCAGGCGGCCTTCCTTGGCCATCACATAGAGCCGATGCACGCCGGTGGTGGTTTCCTCGGTGACGCCCTTGATGGCGGTGCCCATCTTCGAGTACCAGCCCGGGCTGCTCTTCAGCTTCTTGGCGATCGCCGCGTAGAGGACCGTCTCTTCCTCGTTGGTCGGCTTGGCGATGACGGAAGCGTCCTTCTCGGCCTGCATGCCGAGATGGATCAGCAATGTCGCGTCGCCGCCATCGTCGAGGATCATGTTCGGCGCGCCGCCATCGGCCCATTCGAAGATGCGGTGCGTGTAGTCCCAGTAATCCTCCAGCGACTCGCCCTTGATGGCGAAGACCGGGGTGCCCGACGCTGCGATGGCGGCGGCGGCGTGATCCTGGGTCGAATAGATGTTGCACGAGGCCCAGCGCACGTCGGCGCCGAGAACCTTCAGGGTCTCGATCAGCACGCCGGTCTGGATCGTCATGTGCAGCGAGCCTGCGATGCGCGCGCCCTTGAGCGGCTTGGTGCGGCCGAATTCCTCGCGCGTCGCCATCAGGCCGGGCATCTCGGTCTCGGCCATGTCGAGTTCCTTGCGGCCCCAGTCGGCCAGCCCGATATCCTTGACGACGTAATCCTTGGACATCCCGCCACTCCTTGAAGGTTTTCGCCGGCATGCGACCGGCTGCCGCAGGCTTATAGCCGCGCCGGCCGGCAGCGACAACCGCGCCCCTGCGGCAAACTTGCCGCATATAAGGCCGGCTTTATCCGCGTTTTCGGTGGCGGCGCCGGTTCAGAACAGGCGGCTCCAGGGATGCTGCGGCGAGCGCGCCTCAGGATGCTGCCGCAGATAATGGTGCAGCACGTGCAGGAGGGACTGCACCCGCGCCCGATCGCCGGCGCCCTGGGCGGCGCGAATGTCGTCGACGATCATCTCGCGGATGAGCCGCGTGCCGTCGCGGCCGCGCAGCAGATACTGCGCCAGTGCGGCGGCCTCGATTTCCGGCAGCTGCTCGTGCTCGGCGACGGCGAGAATCTCCTCCTCGCTGAGCCCGCACAGCGCCACGCAATCTTCCAGTGAAATCATGATCCAGCCCCCGTGTTGGGATTCCGGGCCATAAAATCCGCAGCCCCGACGAAACAGAACTGTAATGCGGAACGGGCGGTTCCGGCTTGATCTGGCGCAATCGGGGGAGGCGGCGAAGGCCGCCGGAAAAACCTACTCGCCCTCGCCGAAACGCGAGCAGATCAGGTCTTCCAGCGCCGTCAGCGCCTCTTCAGCCTGGCGGCCGGAGGCGCGCAGCACCACCTGGGTGCCGGGGCTGGCGGCCAGCATCATCAGCCCCATGATCGACAGGGCCGAGACCTCGTTGTCGGCATTGGCCACCGTCACCGCCGCATCGTATTGCGCGGCCAGCCGCACGAACTTGGCGGCGGCGCGCGCGTGCAGGCCGCGCTGGTTGACGATAGTGACTGTTCTCGAAATCGCACCCGCCTGGGCAGCTACGCTCACGAGGCCTCCTTGGCGAGCAGCTTGGAGGCGACGTTGATGTATTTCCGTCCCGCCTCCTGGGCGGCGGCCACCGCCTGCGCCAGCGGCATGCCGGCGCGCGCGGAGGCGAGCTTGATCAGCATCGGCAGGTTGACGCCGGCGATCACTTCGACGCGGGCGCGGTCCATGGTCGAGATCGCCAGGTTGGAAGGCGTGCCGCCGAACATGTCGGTCAGCACCACGACGCCCTGGCCGCTGTCGCACTCGGCGATGCGGTCGAGGATCTCCTGCCGCCGCTTCTCCATGTCGTCCTCGGGTCCGATGCAGACCGCCCCGATCTGGCGCTGCGGCCCGACGACGTGTTCCAGCGCGGCGATGAACTCGATCGCCAGCCGGCCGTGCGTTACCAGCACCATGCCGATCATCCAACCACTCCCAGAGACTCCGATTCGCTTTTCGACATTGCGTCTTTCGACAGGGTGCCGTCCGATGCCGCGTCCGCGCCCAGATCGCGATGGGCCAGCGTAACGCTTTTTCCCAGCCGCGCCAGCCACTGCGCCAGCGCCTCGGCGACGAAGACCGAGCGATGCCGGCCGCCGGTGCAGCCCACCGCCACGGTCAAGTAGCTCTTGCCCTCTTTTTCGTAACGGGGCAAGAGCGGCCCCATCAACGATTTGATTCCGTTGAGGAAAGCGGCGAAGTCCGGGTCCGCCTCGACGAATTCCGCGACCGCGCGGTCGCGCCCCGACAGCGGTTTCAGCGCCGGCACGTAGTGCGGGTTGGCGAGGAAACGCGCGTCGAACACCAGGTCGGCCTCGCGCGGCAGGCCGCGGCGATAGGAGAACGACACCACCACCAGTCGCAGGCCCGGTGCGCCATCGCCGGCGAAGCGCGAGGACAGCAACCGCTTGAGATCGTGCGGGCCGAGCTGCGAGGTGTCGATCACCTGGTCGGCCACGTCCTGCAGCGGCGCCAGGATGCGGCGCTCCTCGACGATGCCGTCGAGTACGGGCCGGTCGACCGCCAGCGGATGCCGCCGCCGCGTTTCGGTGAAGCGGCGCAACAGCACCTCGCTGTCGCAGTCGAGGAACACCAGCTCGGCGGCGATGTCGTCGCGGCCGCGCAGCGTGGCCAGTTCGGCGAGGAAGGTGTCGCTGGCGAAATCGCGCGTACGCACGTCGAGTCCCAGCGCCAGATGCGAAACGCGCGCCTGCGCCTGCGGCCGCAGCAGATCGGCCAGCAGCGACAGCGGCATGTTGTCGACCGCCTCGAAGCCCTGGTCTTCCAGCGCCTTGAGTGCTGTGGCGCGGCCGGCGCCGGACAGGCCGGTGATCAGCACGACGCGCCGCGGCGCCTGGGCTTGCGTCGCCATCGTCAGGCCGCCGCCGCGCCGCAGGCCAGCGCCAGCCGCAGCTTGGCCGGCGCCGAGGCTTCGAACGGCGCCAGCCTGATCAGCGGCAGGGCGATGCCAAGAAAATCGCGGGTCGCCTTTTCCGGCAGACGTTCGATGCGCTCGGCCGGCGCCAGCTCGACCGCCAGCGCCATCGGCATGCGCCGCCACAGAAATTTGCCGTCGAGCGTGAGGATGCCGATGCCGCGCGCCTCGATGCGCCCGGCCAGCGCCGGCGGCGCGCTGGCGATCAGCCGGTCCTGCTGGCGCACCAGGATCACCTGGTCGTCGGCGATCAGCCGGCCGCCGGAATCGATCAGGCGCAGCGCCAGATCCGACTTGCCGCTGCCCGACGGCCCCAGCAGCAGCACGCCGCGGCGCTCGACGGCGACGGCGGTGGCATGGACGAAAACCTGTTGCCCGGCGGCGGCGTCCGACTTGGTGTCCGGCATGAGGCGCAGACTGAGCCTGCCGCGCGCCGGCGTCAACGCGGCCCTGCGTTGCGTTTCGCCGCCCCGGCTTGACAGGGCGGGGCGGCCGGCGCTTTGTGGCGCGGCCCAACCGCATCCGCTTCGTTGCACCGCGCATGGAAGTCGTCTCCCAGCTCTTCGCCATTCTGGCGCCCGTCTTCATCCTGTCTGGCCTCGGCTGGTACTGGGCGCGCTCGGGCCGGCCGTTCGATTCGGAAATGGTCATGGCCATCGTCACCAACCTGGCGACGCCGTGCCTGATCTTCGCCACCTTGAGCCGCCTGTCGGTCAGCCCCGCCGCTTTCGGCGAGGTGGCGCTGGCCGCCTTCCTCGCCGGGCTGGGCTTCGCCGTCATCGGCCGGCTGGCGCTCTGGGCGCTGAAGCTGCCGGTCCATTCCTACCTGCCGGCGCTGATGTTTCCCAACACCGGCAATCTCGGCCTGCCGCTGTGCCTGTTCGCCTTCGGCGAAGCGGGCCTGGCGCTGGGCATCGCGGTGTTCACCGTCAACTCGGTCGGCCAGTTCACGCTCGGCGCCGCCCTCGCCTCGGGCGAATGGTCGGTGCGCCGCCTGCTGCACACGCCGATCGTCTACGCGCTCATCGCCGGCCTGGCCTTCATGCTGAGCGGCACGCCTTCGCCCGACTGGCTCTACAACACCACCAGCCTGATGGGCGGCGTCGCCATTCCGCTGATGGTGACGGCACTCGGCGTGTCGCTGGCGCAGCTCAAGGTCAACCGCCTGCCGCGCGCGCTCGGCCTGTCGCTGCTGCGCCTGTGCGGCGGCTTTCTGGTCGGGCTGGGCATCGCCTGGGCGCTGGGGCTCGAAGGCACCGCCCGCGGCGTGCTGATCATCCAGGCCAGCATGCCGACGGCGGTGTTCAACTATCTCTTCGCCCAGCGCTTCAAGCGCGAGCCGGCCGACGTCGCCGGCATGGTGGTCATCACCACCCTGCTGACCTTCGCCTTCCTGCCGCTGCTGCTGCTGTTCGTGCTGCCCCAGATCTGACGCCGCACTCGCGCCGCCTCACGCCACCGGCAGCATCACCGTGAAGCGCGCGCCGCTGACCTTGCCGCGCTCGTCGCGCCGGTTGGCGGCGATGATGGTGCCGCGATAGGTCTCGACGATCTGCCGCGCGATCGACAGGCCGAGCCCGGAATGCGTGCCGAAACGCTCGCCCTCGGGCCGCTCGCTGTAGAAGCGCGAGAACACCGCCTCCAGCTTGTTGTCGGGAATGCCCGGCCCCTGATCCTCGACCATGACGATGGCCGAGCCGCCGTCGCGCGACAGCGTGATGGTGATGATGCCGCCCGGCGGGCTGAACGAGATGGCGTTGTCGAGCAGGTTGCGGAACACCTGTCCCAGCCGGCCGTCATGGCCCAGGGCGCGGAACGGGCCCTTGCCCTGCACCACCAGCTCGACCTTGACGTCGGCCTTCTGCAGCTGCGCGCCGCGATAGATGTCGATCATCTCCTCGAACATCGTCTGCAGGTCGACCGGCTGCAGATCGACGCGCATCAGCTCGGCATCCAGCCGCGAGGCGTCGGAGATGTCGCTGATCAGCCGGTTCAGCCGGTTGACGTCGTCGAGCACGATGCCCATCAGCTTGGCGCGCTTTTCGGGATTCTCGACCCGCGTCGCGGTCTCGACCGCCGAGCGCAGCGAGGTCAGCGGGTTCTTCAACTCGTGCGCCACGTCGGCGGCGAAGCGCTCGATGGCGTTCATGCGTTTCCACAGCGCCTCGGTCATCTCGCGCAGCGCGCCCGAAAGATCGCCGATCTCGTCCTTGCGATCGGACAGGTCGGGGATCGCGGGCTTGTCGCCGTCGTTCGAGCGCACCCGCGCCGCCGCCACCGCCAGCCGCCGCACCGGCTGCGTTATGGTGCCGGCGAGATAGAGCGACAGCAGGATGGTGGCGACCAGCGAGATGCCGGCGACCTTCAGGATGTCGAGCCGCACCTGGCGCAGGCTGGCGCCGACCTTGCTGTCGTCGTGCGACAGCATCAGCGCGCCCAGCACTTCCTTGTAGCGCTGCACCGGCACCGCCACCGACAGGATGCGCCGGTCGCGCCGGTCGGTGCGGATGGCGCTGGCGGTGTTGCCGCGCAGCGCCAGCGCCACCTCCTGGTAGTCGCGCGCGATCTGCACCGCCGATTCGCCGTAGGGCGGATAGGTGCGGCGATAGGCGAGCAGCTGGTCGAACCAGGCGGGAATCTCGTCGATGAAATCGGTCCAGCTCGGCTCGCTGGGCGGCGGCAGTTCGGCGACTTCGATGCGCTGCGCCCCCAGCCCCGGCAGGGTCAGCGAATCGGCCACCAGTTCGCCGGTGGTGACGAACAGCCGGGCGCGCACGCCGGTCGGCTGCACCAGCCGCACCACCATCTGCCGCGACAGTTCGGCGTCGATGCGCTGGTCGTTGGCGGTGATGCCGCGCGTGGCGCCTTCGCCCAGCCCGGCCGCCACCATCTCGGCCTGCACGCGCAGCGCCGACAGCTCGCCCTCGATCAGCTCGTCCTCGTACTGGCCCAGAAAGATGACGCCGCCGGCGAGCAGCGCCAGCGGCAGCATGTTGAGCGCCAGGATGCGGCGGGTGAGGGGCGAGAAGCGCCGGCGCCGGGCGGTGCGGGGCGGCCGGGCCGGCCTCGCGGCGTCCCCCGCCTCCGCCGGTGCGGCCGCACGCCGGCCGCGCGCGGCGGCCGGATCAGGCGTCGCGGTAGCGGTAGCCGATGCCGTAGAGGGTCTCGATCTGGTCAAACTCGTCATCGACCTCGCGGAACTTCTTGCGCAGCCGCTTGATGTGGCTGTCGATGGTGCGGTCGTCCACGTACACCGTCTCACCATACGCCGCATCCATCAACTGGTCGCGGTTCTTGACGTGGCCCGGCCGCTCGGCCAGCGATTTCAGGATCAGGAATTCCGTCACTGTGAGTGCGGCTTCCTTGCCCTTCCAGGTGCAAAGGTGGCGCGAGGGATCGAGCACCAGCTCGCCGCGCACGATGGCGTCGTTGGCCTTGACGCCCTTCTCGCCGCCGTTCTCCGAGCGGCGCAGCAGGGCGCGGATGCGCTCCAGCAGCAGCCGCTGCGAGAACGGCTTGGTGATGTAGTCGTCGGCGCCCATGCGCAGTCCCAGCACCTCGTCGATCTCGTCGTCCTTCGACGTCAGGAAGATCACCGGCAGCGGCGAGACCTTGCGCAGCCGGTTGAGCAGCTCCATGCCGTCCATGCGCGGCATCTTGATGTCGAGGATGGCGAGATCGGGCGGCGCGGCGGTCATGCCCTCCAGCGCCTGCGCGCCGTCGTTGAAGGTCTTGACGGTGAAACCCTCGGCCTCGAGCGTCATGGCGACGGAGGTCAGGATGTTGCGGTCGTCGTCGACCAGAGCGATCGTCTTGCGCACGGCGTTAAACCCTGTGTTGTTGCGGGCCGGCTGGAAGCATAAGCCCAGTTGTGACCGTATCATGGCCGGTCTGCGGCCGATATTGGCCCGGATCGGCACGATCGCAAGGCGTTTCACGCCGTACTCGGCCGGTCGAGTGCGGCGATTCCGTGGACGGACGGGCGTTTTCCACCTTGCCATCGCCTGCCGCCCGGCGTTATGCCGCTGCTTGCGCATTCGCAACGCCGGTTCGATCCCGACCGCTCCTAGGCGCCCTGACGGGGCAACTGATGGACACGCCATCCGCGAATCGCGTCCAGCATCAGGAGCCCTCGATGAAGCAAGTTTTGCCCGACCAGATCGCCACTGCCCGTCACCTGCTGCGCGCCGTCGACCGTGCCGCGCTGGCGACCTTGCTGCCGGGCGAGGGGAGCGCCGCGCCCTACGCCTCGCTGGCGCTGGTCGCCGTCGATCACGATCTGTCGCCGATCCTGCTGATCTCGCAGCTCGCCGAGCATACGAAGGCGATCATGGCCGACGATCGCGTCTGTCTGCTGTTCGACGGCACGATCGGCCTGGCGCACGCGCTCACCGGCGCGCGGCTTAGTGTCATGGGGCGCGCCGAGAGAAGCGACGAGCCGCGTCTGCGCGCCCGCTACGTCGCGCGCCATCCGGAAGCGGAGGCCTATGCCGGATTCAAGGATTTCGCCTTCTATCGCGTGGCCGTCGAGCGCGCCCATCTGGTGTCGGGCTTCGGCCGCATCGACTGGATCGACGGCGCCGCACTGCTGACGCCGGACGCGCTGCGGGACAAGCTGGTCGAGCACGAGGCGGGCATCGTGCAGCACATGAATGAAGATCACGCCGACGCCGTCGAGCTCTACGCCAGCCGGCTGCTGGGCCTGTCGGGCGGCGGCTGGCGCCTGACCGGCGTCGATCGCGCCGGCGTCGACCTGCGGTCGGCCGGCAACGTGGCGCGGCTGGCCTTTGCCCAGCCGGTCACCAGCGCCAACGAGGCGCGTCAGGCGCTGATCGCGCTGGTGCAGGAGGCGCGCGCGAAATCCGCCGCCTGAAGCGTGGAGCCGCTCGACGGCGGCCGGCTCAGGCCGGCTGGGTGGCGCGCTCGACGTTGGCGTGCAGGTGCTGCACCAGCGCCTCGTCGAGCTTCAGGCGCGCCGCCAGCATAGCGAGATAGCCGCGCTCGGCGGCATTGTCGACGTCGATGGCCAGCAGCGAAGCGGCATAGATCTCCGCCGCCTCTTCCGGCGTGCGCGCCGCGCGCGCCACCGCGTCGACGTCGAGCGGCGCGCGCAACTCGTCGATCACGAACGCCTTGTCGTCGGCGGCCAGCGGCAATTCGTCCATGCGGGCGAAGATGCTGGCCTGCTCGGTGGCGTCGATATGCCCGTCGGCCTTGGCCGCCGCGATCATGGCGCGCAGCAGATGCCGGCCCAGTGCCTGCTGTTCGGTCTCGGAGGCGGGATTGAACGGCGTGTCTTGCGGCGGCGGCAGCACCGGCGCGCCGTTCTGCCGGCCGCTCTCGCCCGCCACCGGCTGCTTGCCTTCCTGCCAGTCGCGATAGGCCTTGTAGGCCAGCCCGCCCAGCACCGCCATGCCGCCCAGCTTCAGCGCCGAGCCCGCGAATTTACGGCCGCCCTTGCCCCCCAGCAGCAGCCCCGCCAGCCCGCCGACCACGGCGCCGCCGCCGAATCCGCCCAGATGCCTGCCGATGCCGCCGGAAGCGGGCCCCGCACTGCCTCCCTGGCCAGGCTGTCCGGGCTGGCCGCCGAGAAACTGGTCGAGCAGACGCTTGGCGTCGAGCATGGGCGCGTTCCTTTTTGCGTTCGATTTCGGGGCCTTGCAGATGGTGGTGGCGCAGTCGCCGGACAACGGCCTGGCCGCGGAATCGCTCTGCCGTTCCGCAGAACAGGTGACTTTTCCGGGGCTTTAGCCGCCAGTCGAAACCAAACGGGTCCTGCCCGCGTTTTGCCGCAATGCAGCGGCCATTTTCCTTCTGTGGCGAGGGTTTGCGGTTATCCCGCGAACCGTCCACATGCGGCGTGCCGGAAGCTTGCCCGGGTGGGGGCAGGCGGGTAATTTGCCCGCAATCTGAGCGCAACAAAACGGTTGTTCATTCAGCCCAAGCCTGCCGGGAGTAGAATCAAGTGACCCATATGGGACCGGGCGCCGATGCCAAAGCGCTGGAAAAGATCGGCCTCAAGAATTCCGCCAACGTCTACTGGAACCTGCCGGTCTCGACGCTCTACGAAGAGGCGATCCGCCGTCGCGAGGGCCATCTGGTGGATGGCGGACCGCTTGCGGTGCTGACCGGCGTCCATACCGGACGCTCGCCCAACGACAAGTTCTTCGTCGACGAGCCGTCGAGCCGCGACGCCATCGACTGGGGCAAGACCAACCGCCCGATCGCGCCCGAGAAATTCGAGCGCCTGCTGAGCCGCATGCTGGCCTACGCGCAGCGCCGCGATCTCTTCGTGCGCGACTGCTTCGCCGGCGCCGATCCCGCCTATCGCATCGGCGTGCGGGTGATCAACGAGACCGCCTGGCACAATCTCTTCGCGCGCAACATGTTCCTGCGCCCCAGCCACGAGCAGCTCGAGGGCTTCAAGCCGGACTTCACTATCCTGCAGCTGCCGGGCTTCCAGGCCGATCCCGAGACCGACGGCACCAATTCCGACTGCGCCATCATCTGCGACTTCTCGCGCAAGCTCGTCGCCATCTGCGGCACCTGGTACGCCGGCGAGATCAAGAAGTCGGTGTTCACCATCCTGAACTACCTGTTGCCCGCCAACGGCGTGCTGCCGATGCACTGCTCGGCCAATATCGGCGCGCAGGGCGACGTGGCGATCTTCTTCGGCCTGTCGGGCACCGGCAAGACGACATTGTCGGCCGACGCCTCGCGCACGCTGATCGGCGACGACGAGCATGGCTGGAGCGCGCACGGCATCTTCAACTTCGAGGGCGGCTGCTACGCCAAGGTGATTCGCCTGTCGGCCGAGGCCGAGCCGGAGATCTACGCCACCACCTCGCGCTTCGGCACGGTGCTGGAGAACGTCGTGGTCGATCCGCTGACCGGCAGGCTCGATCTCGACAGCGCCAAGTTCACCGAAAACACCCGCGCCTGCTATCCGCTCGATTTCATTCCCAACACGTCGGAAAGCGGCATGGGCGCGCAGCCGCAGAACATCATCATGCTGACGGCCGACGCCTTCGGCGTGCTGCCGCCGATCTCCCAGCTCTCGCCCGAGCAGGCGATGTACCATTTCCTCTCGGGCTACACCGCCCGCGTCGCCGGCACCGAAAAGGGCGTCGGCAACGAGCCGCAGGCGACGTTCTCGACCTGCTTCGGCGCGCCGTTCATGCCGCGTCACCCCACCGTCTACGCCAAGCTGCTGGGCGAGAAGATGGCGCGCCACAACACGCGCTGCTGGCTGGTCAACACCGGCTGGTCCGGCGGCGCCTATGGCGTCGGCCAGCGCATGAAGATATCCCATACCCGCGCCATGGTGCGGGCCGCGCTCGACGGCAGCCTGGCCAAGGCAGCCTCGACGCCGGATCCGAATTTCGGGGTGCTGGTGCCGCAGTCCTGCCCCGACGTTCCCGCGACCGTGCTCAACCCGAAGAACACCTGGAACGACAAGGGCGCCTACGACGAGACCGCGCGCGACGTGGCCCAGCGCTTCCAGAACAATTTCAAGCAGTTCGAGGGCCACGTCGACGACCAGGTCAAGAAGGCGGCGATCCGCGCCGCCGCCTGAACCCGCGACCCATAGCCGATCGTTGCAAGCCCGCCGGAGACGGCGGGCTTCTTCGTTCCGCGCGCGAATTGCTCTAGCATGAGGCCGTCAGCAGTCGAACGCCCCATGGTCGAGATCACGAACGTCGATAGAAGCAGTCCGGCCGACCGCGCCGCAGCCCCGCCTGCGACGGCGCACGATCCGCGGCCCGGCCGCCGCCGCTTCACCCTGCCGATCGGCGTCGTGCTGTCGGCCTCTTTCGTCGTTCTGACGGCGCTCTCAGGGGTCGCCGTGGTGCTGGCGCTGCTCGGCAGCATGCGCACGACGACCGGCCTGCTGCGCGAGCGCACCGAGCAGGTGGTGCGCACCGTCGAGCTGCGCCTGCGCGACCATCTCGCGCCGGTGCGCGATCAGGCCGTCTTCGTCGCCGCCGCGATCGCCGAAGGCCGCGTCGATCCGCAGAACGAGCAGCAGCTCAACGCCTGGCTGTCGGCCGCACTGGCGGGCACGCCGCAGGTGGCGGCCATCAGCTTCGGTTCGGCCCAGATGCAGGGCGTGCGTGCGCAGCGCGACGCCGAAGGCCGTTCCACCATCGTCCGCATCGACTTGCGCACGATCCCCAACATCGATGCGGTCATGGCGGAACTGCGCCAGGCGCCGGCGCCTTACTGGGGCGAACTGGTCTGGAGCCCGGATCTGCGCCAGCCTCTGATCAATCTGCGCGTGCCGGTGCGCCGCGACGGCACATTCGTCGGCGTCGTGGTGTCGCTGGTGTCGATGGGGCAGCTCTCGCGCGTCGTCAAGGAGATGTCGCCGGAAGGCGGCGGCACGTTCGTGCTGTACGACCGCGACTTCGTGCTGGCGCATCCCCGGCTGGCCGATCCCGAGAACCTGCTCCTGCTGCCTGGCCAGGTTCTGCCGCGACTGGAGCAGGTCGGCGATCGCGCGCTGACCGGCATGTGGAGTCTGGCCGAGGACAAGACGCGGCGGCTGTTCGGGACCGGCAGCGAGAACATCCATGTCGCCGAGGTCGATGGCCGGGACTACGTGTTCGTCCATCACGACGTCGCCGGCCTGGCCGACAAGGTGCTGACGGTCGGCGCCTATTTCCCCGCGGATCAGATCTATTCCGAGACCGAATCGCTACGCAACGGCGCCATCGCCGCCGCCGTGGCGCTGGTCGTGGCGCTGGTGATCGGCATCCTGCTCGGTCGCGCCATCAGCCGGCCGATGGTGCGCCTGGCGGCAGTGGCCGACGAGATCCGCGAGTTCAAGTTCGAAGGCACGCCGCTGCCGCACAGCCCGCTGCGCGAGATCGACCACGCCAACATCGCCGCCAACGCCTCGCGCGCCGCGCTGCACTGGTTCAGCACCTTCGTGCCGCGCAAGCTGGTCACCCGCCTGCTGGCCGAGGGCGAGACGTCGCTGAAATCCAAGCGTCGCGAGGTGACGGTGATGTTCACCGACATCGTCGGCTTCACCATGGAGGCGGAAGATCTGCCGGAAGACGAGACGGCGGATTTCCTCAACGAGCATTTCGCGCTGCTCGCGGCCTGCATCGAGGAGCATGGCGGCGTCATCGACAAGTTCATCGGCGATGCGGTGATGGCGACCTGGGGCGCCATCAAGCGCATGCCGGACCATGCCGACAGCGCGCTGGCCGCCTCGCTGGCGATCGCCCGCGCGCTGCACGAGGACAACGAGCGGCGACGGGCGGCGGGCCGGGTGCCGATCCGCCTGCGCATCGGCCTGCATAGCGGCCCGGTGGTGGTCGGCAATATCGGCGCGCCCGGCCGCATCAACTACACCGTGGTCGGCGACACGGTGAACACGGCGCAGCGCATGGAGCAGCTCGGCAAGAACTACATGACGCCGCATGACGAGGTGGTGGTGCTGGTCACCGGCGAGACGGTGGCGGCGCTGCAGGATCGCGACGCCGTCGCCGCCGTGCTCAACGGACCGGCCGAACGACACGAAGTGCGTGGCCGGCTCGAGCCGATCGAAGTGCATCGCCTGCGCCTGCCCGATCCCGCGAGCTAGGCGGCTGCCGATGCCTCGCGCCGGAAGCGGCCGGGACCCATGCCGAACTGCCGCGTGAATCGGCGCGTGAAGGACGGCAGCGATTCGTAGCCGACGCGGTGCGCGATCTCCGCCACAGACAGGCCGGTATCGCCCAGCAGCCTGCGCGCCTTCTGCAGGCGCCATTCCGCCAGATAGCGGGCCACCGGCATGCCCAGCCTTGCGGTGAACAATTCGGCGAAGCGGCTGCGCGACAGTCCGGCCTCGCGCGCCAGCGCCTCGACCGTCCAGTCCGCTTCCGGCCTGGCATGGATCGCCGCCAGCGCGCGCGACAGCGAGCGATCGGACAGCGCGGCATAGACCCCGTCGCCGCCCTCGGCGCGCTGCGCCAGGCTGCGCACGCCCTGCACCAGCACGATGTCGGCCAGCCGGTCGAGAATGGCGCCGGCGCCCGGCAGCTCGGCCTGCGCCTCGTAGCTCATCAGGCGCAGCGCATCGGCCAGCCAGTTCTCGCCCGGATTCTCGGCGGCGCGCAGCACGATCAGCCGCGGCAGCGAGCGGATCAGCGGATGGTCGGCGCCGGGATCGAAGCGGCAGAAGCCGCAGATCATGCGGGAAAAGCGTTCGCCGGGGCGCAGGCCGAGGCTGAGCGGGCCGGTGCCGTCGAACCGGGCGGCGGCGAAAACCTCCGGCAGTTCAAGCGCCTGCCGGCCGGGCGCATCGGCCAGGATCTGCTCGGCGCCATGCGGTACCAGCGCTACGTCGCCGGCGACGAGGACGGAATGGCCTGCGATTCCAGGTACTTGCAGGATGCATTCGCCCTGCAGCAGGAGATGGAACCGCACCGTGCCGGGATCGGCCGGCACCCGCGCAGCCCAGGGGCCGCCGAATTCGGCGCGGAAATAGAGGCTGGAGCGCAACCGCAAGGTCGCCAGCACGTCGCTGAGCACGTCCATGGCTTCTTCTATCATGCGTCCGCCACGGCTGGACGATCGGATAAGAAATCGCGCCAATCCGGCAAAGACGCCGGCATGGCCGCGTCCGACACTGGCGTATCGCAGCGTAACCGGTCAGGGGGTTAGAAATGTCCGTCGAACAGCTCCGAAACCGCCAGTTCAGCTGGCGCGACCCGGCCCAGACGGCCGCCGCCGCGGCCCGGATGGCCGGCCTCGACTTCCTGCAGGCCGTCGTCCGCAGCGAATATCGGGCGCCGATCCAGGACACGCTGGAGATGGAGCTGACCGCGATCGAACCCGGCCGCGCCGAGTACCGGCTGCTGCCGCAGGAGTTCCATTTCAATCCCGCCGGCACGCTGCATGGCGGTGTGATGGCGACCATCGTCGATTCGGCGATGTCCTGCGCGCTGTGGTCGACGCTCGAGGCCGGCATCGGCTGGACGACGATGGAGCTGAAGCTCGGCCTGCTGCGCACCGTGACGTTGGAAGCCGGCGAACTGGTCTGCGTCGGCACGCTGATCAACGCCGGCAATCGCAGCGGCGCGGCCGAGGCGCGGGTGCACGACGCCAAGGGCCGGCTCTGCGCCTACGCCTCGACCACCTGCATGATCTTCCGGCCGGAGCGCGGGCGATGAGCCGGCCGATCGTGCTGCTGCACGGCTCGCCCGGCGCGCCCGCCTCGTGGAAGGGCGTCATCAAGGCGCTGGGCGAGAATGTCGAGATCGTCACGCCGACCCTGCCCGATCACGGCGCGGCCGCACCGCCGCCACAGCGCGAGACGCAGGAGATGGCGGCGACGATCGCGGCGGCGCTGGGAGCGCGTCCCGACGGCATCGTGCTGGCGGGCCATTCCTATGGCGGCAATGTGGCGCTGCAGATCGCACTGTCGGGCGCGGTGAAGGTGGCGGCGCTGGTGCTGATCGAGCCGGTGGCGCTGGGCGTGCTGCCGGCGCTGGGCGAGGGCGCCGCCTATGCCGAGGCCAAGGCGATCTTCGACCGCTATCTCGAGCGCGGCTGCGCCGGCGATACCGAGGCGGTCGCCATCATGATCGATTTCTGGTTCGGCGCCGGTTCCTTCGCGCGCCTGCCCGAGCCGGTGCGCGGCTTCCTGCGATCGCAGACCGCGGTCAATCTGCGCGACGTCGCCGCGACGTTCCGCGAACGCCATTCGCATGACGAACTTGCGACGCTGGCGATGAAGCTGACCGTCGCCTGGGGCGGCAGGAGCCCGGCGGTCGCGCGGCTGATCGCCGAACGGCTGGCGGCGACGGCGCCGCAGGGGCGGGCGACGAGGCTGGAGGGCGCCGATCACGGCATGCTGGCCAGCCACGCCCCGCAAGTGGCGACGCTGATCGCCGAAGCCGCAGCGGCAGCCGGTTGAGGCCGGTCCGCCGTCGCTGCTTGGGCCGTTTCTGCAGCGAAATCAGCCGGTTGGCTGTCACGCGATCTGCTTGACATCTAGATACAGTAAAAGCATAATAATATCCGATAGTCGGCGAGCCTGTCCTGATCCGCTCAGGGCCGCCGGCTTTCTTTTTGACCCTATCCAACTCAAGCGAAAACGCGCAGCCCTGCCCTGCGAAGGCGGAGCCGCGCCTGGAGGAGAACCATGTCTTTCATCGACGACGACGACCGCGAGGAAAAGCGCCGGCGGAACCATGGCCAATGGCGCGATCCGGAGCGTCCGGTGAGCGAGCAGCAGATCCAGAACTGGCAGATGCGCCCGCAGCAGCCGCCGGCGCAGCAGACGCCGGAAGAGCAGATGCTGTCGGACACGGCGCGGCGGATGCAGCCGGACATGGAGGCGGCGGGTTTCACCAACCCCTTCGCCTACGTGGCGCATCTCGGCGCGCGCCGCAGTTCGGACCCGCGCGAAGCGCGGATGCAGGAGATGTTCCGGCGCGAAGTGGTGCCGGGCGCGATGGCGGGCGGCCGGCGCGATGGCGCGGCCGGCGACGACCGCGGGCAGTTCGTACAGGTGCAGAACAGGGTGGATATGCCAAAAGCATCGTCTTCGGACCGTACAGACGGTACTCAGTCGTCAACGAGCGCCGGGCACGAATCCCTGGGCAGGTCGGGTGGGGCACCGGTGGTCGAGCCGGAAATCGGCGGCAATCCAGAACCTCTGTCGCCAACCGAACGTCGTCGCTTGATCGAGAATACGATGCTCCACGAGGGTGGCATCAATGATTCCCCCAGCGATCCCGGGAACCGCGGCGGGACGATCACCAATCGTGGCATTACTCAGGATGCCCTGGACTCGTATCGCCGGAAAAATCCGGACGCTGGATATCCGGCGCGGACTTCTGATCTGACGCGCGAGCAGACGATTCGGTTGTACGACGAAATCTATCTGCGCCAGTTCAGAATCGAAGAGATCGCCGATCCTAGATTGCGAAGGATGGTGTTCGATATGGCCGTCAACAGCGGATACAGCAACGCGATCGGCGAGCTTCAAACAATCCTGAACAGGCACCTGGGAACGCCAATCGACTCCAGAAAAGTGCTTGGATCTGGCATGATCGCCACGTTGAATGATCTTGTGCGGCGAAAGCAATATTCGGCCTTGGCGAAACTCGCACAAGAATTTCATTACGCGCGGCTCGATTTCATAGCCAAGATCGTCAAAGAAAACCCGGATCTAGAAAGGTTCGAGCGAGGTTGGATCGCGCGGGCGAAGGATTTCGAACCGTTGCGCGATCCATTTTTCTATCAGGAGAACAGTCGCTAACGGAAACGTAGCGGGACGGAACAGGCGACGTTTCCGTCCCGCATCCGGCGGCGCTTCAGGGCTGTGCCAGGCGTGCGATCCAGATCACCCGGTCGTCCGACCATCGCCGATCTGCAAACGCCCAGCCGACAAGCAGAATCGAACCATCGGCCGAAAACGAAGCCTTGGTGATGAAATTGCTGGCGCCTGCCGGCAGCGACTTGTCGACCAGCAATCGGCAGGAAGGCTTTTCGTTCAAGGTCAGCAGAAAAATCTGCTCCTCAAGGAGATTGCTGGCGAGGGAATTGATCAGCCATCTTTGCACCAGCACCTGCCGACCCGAGGCAAGTTCGCGGCGGCCCACGATGGGCGGTGAGGAATAGACGGGCCGGCCGTCGGTGAACGAATAGCCGTGCGGCGGAAACCTGACGCCGATGGCGGGGCTGGCCCGTCCATCGACCGCGACGTCGAAGAACAGCATGTCGAGGCCGGCAAGCGTGCCGCCGATGAGGTGGTTGGTTACGGTCAGTCGGGCGCCGCCGTCGTCGAGCGTCGATTCCAGGAAGACACAATCCCGGCATACGTAGCGCCGCGACCATGGCGTCTCGCCGGTACGGGACAAAATGATGCCTTCGTTGGTCTCGGACCGCGAATCCCTAAACGCAAGCACGTCTCCCTGCGGCAGGGCATGACGAACCAGCGTGCGGCCAGGTTCTTCGTCCACCGACCATTCGCGCCAGGAGATACCGGCGCCGCCGCGCCGGTATCTGCCGACGAAGCCGATTTCCGGGGTGCCGAGAATTACACCCTCGACGACGAATCCGTCGGGAAAGGGACGCAGGAACTGCGCGATCGCACGCTGCGGAAGCGGGAACGGCTTCCAGACAGCGCGCAAGTCCGGCCCGATCTCGGCCAGGAAGTGATGTCCCGCACCCTCGACGAGCACGATAAACCTGCCGTCCGGATAGGCGGCGACACGCAGGCTGGACATGGCGTTCGTCGGCGCCCGATCCGCGCGCTCCCGTACGCGGCCGGTCGGATCGATCGACACCAGCAGGACCTTTTGCGACGGCTCGTACTTCTTGCCGACAAACCCTGCAGCCAGAAGCGATCCGTTGGGGCTCCTGGCGATATCGTGCAAGCGGTCGCTTTCGTCGAAAAGCAGACCGGTGCCATCGAAGGTGATTGGCAGGCGTTTGCTGTAGAGGAGCGGAAAGGGCTTCGCGGCAATCGCGGAGCAATCGATGACGTGGTCGGGTACGGGCAGGCTTTCGGCCTGAGCCGTGCCACTTAGGATCAAAACGGCCAACGTCAGCAGCCGGGAAACGTAACGCATCCGATCGGCCTTCAGTGAAGTTGAAGAACGACATAGCCGATCCACACGACGCGGTCGCGCGACGGCGGTTGTCCTGCGCTGAAGCCCCAGCCATGGAGCAGGATGCCGCCGTCGGGTTGCGGTTCGGCGCGCGTCGCGTAGGCGCGGTCGCGGCCGAGCGTCGTCCGGACGTCCAGCTTGCGGCAATGCGGTTCTGCCGTTGGCTGGAGGATCCAGTATTCGTCGGCGAGAAACCTGCCGATGTCGAAATCGCCGATGCTGCGATGGAGGAGCAGGCGCGGCGGCGCCCCCGGCCGCCCTTGCAGGGGGCGAAGCGTGATCGACGAATCGGCGGCGACGCCTTCGGCCGATCGCCAGCCATGCGCTGGCAGGCGAAAGGCGAGCGTGGTTTCGCCGGCGTCCCCGGTCGCTCGCAGGTCGACCAGCGCCGACCATTCGCCATCCTTCTCGTTCTCGGCCCCTTCCCATCCGGCGATGCGATCGGAACGATACGCCGGGCCGGCGTGTCCGGCCGCAGCGTCGTCGGGCGGCGCGGGCTCGTAAGGCGTCGAATAGGGTTCTCTGGCAACCAACGACAGGCGCCGTCCTGCCAGGTCGTAAACGGCTCTGAAGGTCCCGCCAGGCCCGATGCTGCCGGCCGGCAGCGCACCGGATAGAACGAGTTGTCGAGGGTCGATCCCGACATGGGCCGGCGTCGTGTCGGCCGGCAGGTCAAGCCGACGCCACGGCCGGATCCGCATGTTGCGGTCGAGCGCCGTCCACCAGACGCCGCGGCCGTCCGCCCAGGCGACCAGAATAGCGCCGCCATTCGCGGCGAATCCGCCGCGGATTTCCCAGCCGCCGACCGGTCCCGGCGCTGGCGGGCTCACGAGCGCGCGGCGCACGCTTCCCCCGCCATCGTCGAGGACGATCCAGACGCGCTCCCGACCGGGACCACCCTCGTCATTGGCCCAGCGCGATCCCAGCGCCAGCATTCGACCGTCCGCACGGCGGTCGACGGTCTGGAACTGGTCCGATCTGTCGGCAGTCAGCAGCGTCCCGCCGAAACCGCTGGCGATATGGTCGCGGAAGAGGAGACGCGGCGTGATCGGATCGCTGTCGGCGCAAACGACGAGCTGGCCATAGGTCGGCGGAGGGCCCGCCGGCGCTTGCGCCTTGGCGCCGAGCGGCAGCAGCAGAAGCAGGAGGAGCAGGACGCGGCGCACGAAGCCTCCATGGACAACTCGCAAGCATATAGCCCGAGAATATCCAGGGTGAAGCAATCAATGGTTGTGGCAAGCGCATTCAAGAGAGGAATAGCGGTTCCGCTCGCGGTCGGCGCGCCCGATCGGCTCCGAACCCGGAGATCGCCTTGATGTCGCCATTTTACAGCAATCGAATGAAGAGAAGTACAACCGGAGGCAATGGTGAGTTGGCGCCGCAAGACAGCCCTGTTCGCGCTCCATAACATCCTGATCGGCGCTGCGATGGTGGTCGTCCGCATCACGGTCTACATCCCTGAAACCTTCTGGTCCTACGTCAAGGAGGCTGTCGTCCTGACCGTTCTCGGCGTGCCGATGGTCGTGGCGGGTTGTCTGTGCGCGCGCGCCACGCCGGCTATCGCAATGTCATTGGGCCGGCTGGCGCAACGCCATGGCCTGGGATTCAGCGACCAGACCGACGAAATGCGGCCGTTGCCGCCGGCCGGTTTCGCCTTCGTCGCGGCTTTGTGGATCCTGGCGCTCGTCCTGTTCCTCAATGGCGTCGTCCGCACCGTCGTCGTTCCGTTCGGGCCGGCGGTTCTCTCCGACATCATGGCGGGGATCATGCTGACCAGCGGAGCCGCCGCCACCGCAATTCCGGCGGCATTGCTGATGACGGCGACGCTCTGGACCTGCGCCTTCCTGCGATATTGCCGGCGCCGTATCCGGGGCGTGGCGGCGGGGCCGGCATGATGACAGCGGGGAACGACATGCCGGTACGTCGGATGATCCTGTTGTTCGTGCTGCACGGCTTGGCGGCTGGCGTTGTCGTGGCATCGATCGACTACGCGCTGGCGCCGGCATGGACCGAAGGGGCGGAGAGGATCGAGCGGGCGGCGCTTTTCACCATTGGGACGCTGCCCGGGTTGCTGATGGGCGCTCTGGCCGCGCTTGGCGTTTGCCGTGCAGCATATTGGCGAAGCGCTCGTCGGGAGGCGTTGCCGCCCTTCGCTTTCGCCTTCGCAGCGGGCGCAAGCGGCATGGCGATCGCCTTGTGCTGCGCATGGCTGGGACGCCAGTTCGACCAGCAATGGGCGTCGCGGTGGGTGACCAGTGGCGGTGCCATGGGGCCGCTCGCCGGCCTGTCGATGGCGATCGCTCTGACGGTGGGCGCGATCCGGCGTCGTCGTCGCGATCGCGTCTGCCGGACCTGATGACGGTGCGCCGGCTGCTGAATTTCGGCGTTCCGCTCTGGCTCCTCGGCGGGTCGGCGCTCCTGTATTGTCTCTATTGCCTGGCGGCCGCGCCCGGCTGCCATGTCGGGGCCGGCGCCATCGTCAATTCGAGAACGCAGGCCGTGGACGTGGCGATCCTGAACAACGATCTCGTGCTGGAACGGCTTGCGATCGGGCCGGGCAAGACAACAGCCATCGCCTTTCGCCCGCGCGAGGAAGGGCAGATTCTGATCAAGGTCCGTGGCAGCAACGGCGTAGAGATGACGGGCTTCGGTCCTTACGTCAGCGACTACAACGTGAACGACCGCCCGTTGTTCGTGATCGCCGACGACGAAATCATCGAGGCCGCTTATGTCGGCTCGGGGAGCCTGTCGCCGGTCGAACTGGGCGCGATATGCGCCGTGCAAACCGTCATCGACCTGACCGGCGCGAAGTGAGCCAAACGCCCGGGCGCATCAGCCTGATGGTTGTCATGACGTCGCCCCAACGCAAGCGATCGTCAGCGCGCCGGATTCGGCGGCCCGTCGAGGATCTCGCGGTCGATATGGCCGACCCAGACGACGCGGTTGAGAGAGGCATCGATGGCCGGGTTCCTGCGGTAGCCCCAGCCGTGGAACAACAAACTGCCGTCTTCAAACGCTGCGCCGCGCGTTATGACGGTCCTGTCCGGCGCCAATGTCGAACCGTCGATCAGCTTGCGGCAATGGGGTTCCTTGTCCGGTTGAAGAATCCAGAACTCCTGATCGAGAAGCCGGCCGCGCTCGAAATCGCCGATGCTGCGGAGCAGAAACACCCTTGCCGGCACGCCGGGCCGCGACCAGGCGTCAATGAGGGTGATTCCCGAATCGGAGGGCGCCCCATCCGTTGTCCAGCCATGCGACGGCAGGCGGAAGGCAATCAGCGACTCTGGTTTGCTTGCGGCGAATCGAATCGTCAGCCGGGCCGACCAGTCGACCGTCTTTTCGTTGTCGGCGCCCATGAAGTCGACGATCTCATCTCCGAGCAGCATGGGTGGCAGCTCGACAGGGGGGCGTGAGGAAGCGTTCGCAGGCATGTGGTCCTGGCGTATCCACCGCTTCGAGCGCAAGCGCGAATCCAGCGTCGTCGTCCAGCTTCCGTGTTCGGCATCGCGCGCGGTCAGTCGTATGGCGCCACCGAAATCCACCCAACCGTCGACCTCCCAGTCGCCGCCGGAGTCCAAGGGCGGTCGCAGGAGGTTGCTTCTCGTTCTGCCCTGGCCGTCGACGTGCACGACCCAGACGCGCGGGTCCTTGGGAGGCTCCGACAAATTGCCCCAACGGGTGCCGAGCGCCAGCATTTCGCCGCTCTGGTACCTGACGGATTGGAACTGGTCCGATTCGTCCATCAGCGGCAAATTGCCGACGAAACTGCTCTCGACGTAGTCGCGGAACAGCAGGCGAGGCCTGGCGGCCTTCTGGTCGGGGCAGGCGATGACCCGGTCGGGCGCCGGCAGCGGGTCGGGCGGCCAGTTGACGATCGCCCAGTAGTATTCGTCCGCCACCGGCTCGGGATATTCCACAGGCGGCTCCGGCGGCGCCTCCGCCATGGCGCTGAACGGCAGCAGCAGAAGCAGGACAAGCAGGACGCGAAACACGGAGCCTCCCTTGGCGGTTCCGCGAGGATAGCGCACGAGAATGCCACTCGTGAAGCAATCCATGGTTGTCATGTGCGCATTGGAGCGGGAGACGAAGATTCCGCTCGCGGTTTGGCGGCAGCTGCGGCGCCGGCCGGGGGTATCGCCTTGATGCCGCCATTTTGCGGCAATCGAATCGAGAGAAATACAACCGGAGACCGCATGTCGAAGAGACGGATGAGCCTGTGGTTCGTGCTGCATGGCATGGCGTTCGCCGTTCTCGTGGCGGCGATCTGGAACGATCGACTGCCGCGCTCTACCGGGCTGGAAGAAAGAATCGGCGACGGGGCGTTCATCGTCTTCGGCTGCATTCCCGGCCTGCTGCTGGGCGCGCTCACGGCGTTCGGCACACCACATGCGATGCATGCGATGGACCGGCTGGCGGCGTGGCGGAATCCCGCCGAACCGCAGAAACCGGAACGCCAGAGCATTCCGCCATTCGCTTTCGGCTTCGCCGCCGGCATCTGCACCCTGGTGGTCGCGACGGGCGTGGCGTTATTGGGGATGGCGCTGGGCATTCCCCTGGCGCGATGGATTATTATCGCCGCGCCGATGGGGCCGCCCGCCGGCATTCTGATGGGCGTCTCTCTGGTGGCGGCCGCGAGCTGGCGTCGTCGTCGGGCCCGCGCCGGCGGCCTGTGAAGCTATCGCCGGAGGGCGGCTATTCCGCCGGCTGCGGCTGCGGTTGGGCCACGGCGAGCAGGCGGGAGCGGCCGGGGAAGAACAGGGCGGCGATGCCCGAACCGGTGGCGAAGATTGCCAGCACGATGAAGACGCCGGTGAAACCGCCGCCGGTGGCGTGCAGATACGCCACCATCGGGATGGCGGTGGCGGAAGCGCCGAAGCTCATGATGTAGCGCAGCGCATAGGCCCGGGCGCGCCATTCGGCCGGGGCGTAGCGCGCGACCATGGCGTCGTTGATCGGGATCTGCCCGAACACGGCGAACATGGCGGCGAAAGCCAGCAGCAGCAGGTTCCAGTCCGAGGCCCAGCCCAGCAGCAGCAGCAGGGGCGCCTGGGCCAGCGCCACCGGCAGGAACACGGCGCGCAGCGAGAAGCGGTCGATCAGGCTGCCGACGATCAGCTGGGCGATGGCGGCCAGCACGTAGACGCCGGCGATCAGCGCGCCGATGCCGAAGGTGGTGCCGGTCAGGGCGCCGAGATTCTCCTCGAACACCTTGGGCATGGATTGCGTCGTGGCGGTGAAGATCAGCCCGCCGGCGATGGTGGTGGTGGCGAGGATGAAGAAGATGCGCCGGCCCAGCGCACGGTCGACCGGAATGGCGGCGACCGATTTGCGGCCGCCGACCCTGATCTCGGCCGGCACCAGCCGCCAGAACAGCCCGCCCAGTACCATCGCCAGCAGGCCGGGGGCGATGAAGGCGGCGCGCCAGTCGATCAGCCAGACCAGCCCGCCGGCGATCAGCGCGGCGAAGGCGATGCCGAGATTGCCGTAGAGCCCGTTCACGCCCAGGGTGCGGCCGACATTGCCGCTCTCCATCGCCAGCATGGCCAAGCCGACCGGGTGGTAGATGGCGGCGAACAGGCCGACCAGAGTGAGCGCGCCGGCAAGCTGCAGCGGCGAGTTCGCGAGGCCGGCCAGGATCAGTGACGCGCCGATGCCGAAGAAGAACGCCAGCATCATGCCGCGCCGGCTCCAGCGATCGCCCAGCCAGCCGGCGGGCAGCGAGAAGGCGCCGAAGGCGATCATGCCGCCCATCGAGTAGGGCAGCAGTCGGTTCCAGTCCATGCCGAACACGCCGGCGAGATCGAGCACGACGACGGGAAAGATGGTGACCGCCAGATGGTCGAGCCAGTGGCCCATGTTGAGCAGGCGGTTCAGGGTCGACGGCGCGACGTCGGCGATGGGCGCGGCGGGGACGGCAGTGGACATGGTTTCCTCCGGCCTCTTTCCTAGCAGAGGCGGCCGTGGCAGGCTTGCCATGTCATGCCAAGAAGTATCGCGAAACGGCCAAAGCCGGCCGCCGCCGTCCGGCGGGCGGCTCCCCGTCGTGGAGTGGGCCATCCCGGCGAGGCGCGCGGGTTGGCGCCGGTCACCGGCCTGGCCAGCGACTATGGCGACGGCGCCAGCACCGGCTGGCATCGCCATCGCCGCGCCCAGCTCGCCTTCGCCGTCTCGGGCGTCATGCATGTCGATACCGAGCAGGGCAGCTTCGTGGTGCCGCCGCAGCGCGCACTGTGGCTGCCGGCCGGGCTCGACCATTGCATCGAGATGCATGGCGCGGTCGGCATGCGCACCGTCTACGTTGCGCCGGCGCAAGCGGCGAAGCTGCCGGCGCAGTGCCGGGTGGTGGCGGTGACGCCGCTGCTGCGCGAGCTGGTGCTGGAGGCGGTGCGCGCGCCGCGCTCCTACCGGGCGGAAAGCCGCGCCGGCCGGCTGGCGGCGCTGCTGCTCGACGAGCTGCACGCGCTGCCGGTGCTGCCGTTGCATCTGAAGCTGCCGGAGGATGCGCGCCTGCGCCGGGTGTGCGAGGCGATCCTGGCCGAGCCGTCGCTCGATCTGACGCTCGAAGAGCTGGCGCGCACCGCATCGGCCAGTACTCGCACCCTGGCGCGGCTGTTCCGGCGCGAGACCGGGGCGAGCTTCGGCCAGTGGCGGCAGCAGGCGCGGCTGATGGCGGCGCTGCGGCTGCTGGCCTCGGGCGAGAAGGTGACGTCTGTGGCGCTCGATCTCGGCTACGACAGCCCGTCGGCCTTCACAGCGATGTTCCGCAAGGCGCTGGGCGTGCCGCCGAGCCGGTATTTCGGGGTGGGGTGAGACTTAGCTGATGCCGGCCCATTCCAGGCCGGCGGGCAGTTCGTCCGCCGAATAATCGATCTGCAGCACACGGCGGCGGCGCGGCGCGTTGGCGGCTTCCGAGCCGTGCACGATCGGCGTGGCGTAGAGCCAGACGTCGCCGGCCTGCGCCAGCGACGTTTCGTGGCCGTGACGCCGCGCGAGAGCGGCGACGTCGCCGGACGGTATCTTCCCCAGCCGATGCGATCCTGGCACGTAGAGCAGAGGTGCGTTCGACACGTCGCAATCGTCGAGATGGGCGCGCAGGGTCACCATGCCGGCCGTGATCGCGAAGGGCGGCTCGACGTGATCGATCCCGGACTTGCGCGACCACGGCCCATAGCCTGGCACCTCGCAACGCTTGCGCACGGCGATGGTGCGGTCCTGATGCCACGGTACGGTCCAGTTGTTCGTCGGCGTCTTGTCGAACAACACCGCCCGCACCGGGCGCGACCGCGCGCCGAGCGCGCTGGCAGCGATCCTGCCGAGCGATCCCGTGCCGACGGCAAGCGCGGATATGCCAGGTTCGCCGAAGACGCGATGGCCGGGACGCTTGCCAAGGATGCGATCAGCAAGGACCTGCAGGCTGGCGATCTCCGCCATGCCGAGCGCGGCCGAGAGATGCATGGCGCCGGTTTCGCGCAACTGTCTCACGTCATCGTCACCATGACGTGCTTGCGATAGCCCGGAATGTCGTGCAGCGAGGCGTGCCAGCGTTTCAGGTGTGGCAGGGCGGGGCGGTCGAGGGGCAGCTGGAACCAGCGCCAGGAGAAGCAGCCGACCGGGATGTCGCCCATGGTGAAATGGTCGCCGGCGACGAACCGATGCGTGGCGAGATGCGCGTCGAGCAGGGCCATGGCCTCGGCGGCGAGCACCAGCGCCTTTGCCATGCGGGCCGGATCGTGCTTTTCCGGCGGCAGGCGGACATAGCCCCAGAAGAGATCGCGCATCGGCTTGTTGAGGGTCGAGAGCTGCCAGTCCATCCAGCGTTCGGCCCGGCTGCGCAAGGCGGGGTCGGCGGGATAGAGACCGTCGGCACCGTATCTGGCGGCGAGATAGCGCACGATGGCGTTGGATTCCCAGATCGCCTCGTCGCCGTCCTGCAAGGTCGGCACCAGCCTGGTCGGGTTCATCGCCAGGTATTGCGGCGTGTCGGTGCCGCCGAACGGGCCGCCGACCTCCGTGCTTACGTAAGCCTGGCCGCACAACTCGGCCGTCCACAGCACCTTCTGCACGTTGATCGAATTGCGGCGGCCCCAGATTTTCAGCATGG
>JBDZUM010000001.1:0-16940 GCA_040255215.1 Rhodospirillaceae bacterium | reverse complement strand
TGGCCGGTATCGACCACCAGCGGCACCGAGAGCGTGGCGACGCCTTCCATCACCGCCTTGATGGCGACCGCCGCCTTGTCGAGCTGCTTCTGCGGCACTTCGAACAGCAACTCGTCGTGCACCTGCAGCAGCATGGCGGCGTCGAGCTTCGCTGCCTGCAGAGCAGGCGGCAGGCGGATCATGGCCCGCTTGATGATGTCGGCGGCGCCGCCCTGCAGCGGGGCGTTGATGGCGGCGCGCTCGGAGAAGGCGCGGCGGGCGGGGTTCTTGTCGTTGATGCCGTTGAGATGGATGCGCCGGCCGAAAGGCGTCTGCACGTAGCCGTGGGCGCGGCAGAAGCTCTTGGTCGCTTCCATGTAGTCGCGGATGCCGGGATAGCGCTCGAAATAGGCCTTGATGTACTCGCCGGCCTCCTTCTGCGGGATGCCGAGCTGGGCCGCCAGGCCGAAGGCGGAGATGCCGTAGATGATGCCGAAATTGATCGCCTTGGCCTTGCGCCTGATCATCGGGTCCATGCCCTTGACCGGGATGCCGAACACCTGGGAGGCGGTAATGGCGTGGATGTCGTCGCCGTTGCGGAAGGCGCTCTTCAGCGTCTCGATGTCGGCGACATGCGCCAGCAGGCGCAGCTCGATCTGCGAATAGTCGGCCGACAGCAGGGCGCAGCCTTTCTCGGCGACGAAGGCCTTGCGGATCTTGCGGCCCTCCTCGGTGCGCACCGGGATGTTCTGCAGGTTGGGATCGGTCGAGGCCAGCCGGCCGGTGGCGGCGCCGGTCATGTGGTAGGAGGTGTGGACGCGCCGGTCGTTGGCGTCGATCTGCTGCAGCAGCGCGTCGGTATAGGTGCTCTTGAGCTTGGCGAGCTGGCGCCAGTCGAGCACGCGGGCGGGCAGCTCGTGTTGGCCCGCCAGCTCCTCGAGAATGTCCGCGCCGGTGGCGTAGGCGCCGGTCTTGCCGGACTTGGTGCCGCCGGGCAGCTTCAACTCGTCGAACAGCACCTCGCCCAGCTGCTTGGGCGAGCCGATGTTGAAGGGATGGCCGGCCAGAGCGTGGATCTGCTTCTCCAGCTCGACCAGGCGCGCGGCGAAATCGGCCGACAGGCGCTTGAGCTCGGTCTCGTCGACCTTGATGCCCTTTTCCTCCATGTCGGCCAGTACGGCGATCAGCGGCCGCTCGCTGCGTTCGTAGACCGTGGTCATGCTTTCGCCGACCAGCCGCGGCTTCAGCTGCCGCCACAGCCGGTAGGTGACGTCGGCGTCCTCGGCCGAATAGGGCACGGCCTTCTCCAGCGGCACCTGCTCGAAGGTGACGCGGGCGCGGCCGGTGCCGGTGACTTCGTCGTAGGAAATCGGCTTGTGCTCGAGGAAGAGTTCGGAGAGCTCGTCCATGCCGTGCCCGTGCTTGCCGCCTTCGAGCACGAAGGACAGCAGCATGGTGTCGTCGACCGGTTTCATGTCGATGCCGGCACCCTGACGGCGAAGCACCTTGAGGTCGTATTTCACGTTCTGACCGATTTTCAGCACCGCCTCGTGCTCCAGCACGGGCTTCAAGATTGCAATGACCTTGTCGAGCGGCAACTGGCCCGGCAGCAATTCGCCCGCGCCGCCGCCGTCGAAGTCGAGCGTGCCCTGGTTGCCGGGCTTGCGATGGCCGATCGGCACGTAGGCGGCGCGCCCGTCCGACAGCGCCAGCGCCACGCCGATCAGATTGGCCTTCAGCTCGTCGAGCGAATCGGTCTCGGTGTCGACGGTGATCTCGCCGTTGCGCAGGGCCTCGGCCATCCACAGCTCCAGCGTCGCGGCGTCGGTGATGGTTTCGTAGGGGAGGCTGCCGATCTTCGGCAGGTCGTCCTTGACGACCCGCTCGGCCTTCTTCGCCGGCGCCGGCGCGCTCTCGCCGTCCTTCTTCTTTTCGTTGAAGGCGGCGACGCGGGCCTGGCGCTGCGTCTCGCTCTCGACGCCGTCGGACAGATCGGGCACGGACGCGCCTTCGGGCGCATCGCCGAATTTCTCGCGCGCGCGCGGCAGGATGCGCTTGAAGCCCTGGAACTCCAGCCACGGGATCAGGATGGCGGGATCGGGATCGGTCTTGTCCAGCGTATCGGCGTGCTGCGGCACCGGCGCGTTGTGGTCGAGCTGCACCAGCTGCTTGGAGATGCGCGCCAGCTCGGCATTGGCCTGCAACGATTCGCGGCGCTTGGGCTGCTTGATCTCGCCGGCGCGCTCGAGCAGCGCTTCCAGGCTGCCGTATTCGGTGATCAGCTGGGCGGCGGTCTTGATGCCGATGCCGGGCACGCCGGGCACGTTGTCGGTCGAATCGCCGGCCAGCGCCTGCACGTCGACGACCTTTTCCGGCGCGACGCCGAATTTCTCCATAACCTCGGCCGGGCCGATCGGACGGTTCTTGATCGGGTCCAGCATCGAGACGCCATCGCGCACCAGCTGCATCAGATCCTTGTCGGACGACACGATGGTGACTTCGGCGCCCATCGCGCGCGCCTGGTCGGCATAAGTGGCGATCAGGTCGTCGGCCTCATAGCCCGGTAGTTCGATGCAGGGCACGTTGAAGGCGCGTACCGCTTCGCGGATCAGCGCGAATTGCGGGATCAATTCCTCCGGCGGCTCCGGCCGGTGCGCCTTGTACTGGTCGTAGATCTTGTTGCGGAAGGTCTCGCGCCCGGCATCGAAGATTACCGCCAGATGGTCGGCGCCGGCGTCCTCCATCAGCTTCATCAGCATCGAGGAAAAGCCGAACACGGCGTTGGTCGGCGTGCCGTCCGAGCGCGTCATCGGCGGCAGGGCATGGAAGGCGCGGAATATGTAGCCCGAGCCGTCGACCAGATAGAGATGGCGCAGATTGCCCAGCTTGGGGGCGGCTTTCGTCGGCGTTTTGCTGGCTTTGGCGTTCATGCCGGCAGTCTACACCGCCCGCTCGCGCGCCTGCCACCGGCGCGCGGCGATACCCGGCTCAGTGCGCGGCGGCGTGGGCGCCGGCCTTGAGCACGAAGCGGCGGTCGCAATAGGGGCAGTCGACCGCCCCGTCCTTGCCGAGATTGAGCCAAACGCGCGGATGGCCGAGCGCGCCGCCGCCGCCATCGCAGGATATCTGCGTCTTGTCGACTTCGATGGTTTCCGGCGGTTGCGGTGCGGCCATTTCCTGCCTGTCGGGTTGGAAAGCGGAAGTGGCGCGGATCATAGCGGCCATGCGGCGCAGATCAAGGCCGCCGGCCTTGTTTTTGCCGTGCGGCTGGGCCAGCTTGCCGGCCATGGACAGCCTGGTTGCAGACGAGAAGACAAGAGCCGGCGCGGCCTCCCTGCCGGCGCTGGCGGTGGAGGTCAGGGGACTGACCAAGATCTACCGGCCGCGGTCGGGCCAGCCGGCGCGGCCGGCGCTGGACAAGGTCGACCTGGCGATACCGCGCGGCTCGATCTTCGGCCTGCTGGGGCCGAACGGCGCGGGCAAGTCGACCCTGATCAACATTCTGGCCGGGCTGGTGGTCAAGACCGCCGGCACCGCATGCATCTGGGACATCGACATCGACGAGCAGCCGCGCAACGCGCGGGCGGCGATCGGCATCGTGCCGCAGGAACTCAATCTCGATCCCTTCTTCAGCCCGCGCGACGCGCTCGAACTGCAGGCCGGTCTCTATGGCGTGCCGCCCTCCGAGCGCCGCACCATGGAGATTCTCAAGGCGGTACGGCTGGAGGACAAGGCCGACGCCTACGCCCGCACGCTCTCGGGAGGCATGCGCCGGCGGCTGCTGGTCGCCAAGGCGCTGGTGCACAACCCGCCGGTGCTGGTGCTCGACGAGCCGACCGCCGGCGTCGACATCGAGCTGCGCCAGCAGCTCTGGGCCTATGTGCGGTCGCTGAACGAAGCGGGCACGACGGTGCTGCTGACGACGCATTACCTCGAGGAAGCGCAGGAGCTGTGCGACCGCATCGCCATCATCCATCGCGGCCAGGTGATGGCCGACGACACGACCGAGGCGCTGCTGGCCAGGCTCGACAGCAAGAAGGTGATCCTGCGCCTGGGGCGCGATGTCGGCGCCTTGCCGGAATCCTTCGCGCAGTGGCATGCCAGCCTGCCCGATCCAAGGCGCATCGACGTGCTCTACCGGCCCAGCGCCACGTCCGTGCTGCAGATCATCGCCGCGGCGCAGGCGGCGGGGCTGGAGATCGCCGACATCGCGACCGAAGAGAGCGATCTCGAAGACGCGTTCCTCGCCCTGACCCAGGCATGAAGCGATTGCTCGCCGCGGCGCTGGCGCTGCTGGCGCTGGCCGCCTGCGAACCGGTGATCGTGGCGCCGGGACCGGCCGTGACGCGGCCGGCGCTGCAGGACGACGCGCTGATCGCCGCCGACGCCTATCGCCTGCCGCTGCGCAAATGGCTGCCGGCCGGCGAGCCGAAAGCGGTGGTGCTGGCGCTGCATGGTTTCGGCGACTATTCCAACGCCTTCAACGATGCCGCCAAATTCTGGGCGGCCAACGGCGTCGCCACCTATGCCTACGACCAGCGCGGCTTCGGCGCCACCAGCACGGCGCGGCGCTGGGCCGGGGTCGAGGCGATGATCGGCGATCTCGCCATGGCGCAGGGGCTGATCCGTCAACGCCATCCCGGCGCGCGCTTCGTGCTGATGGGCGAAAGCATGGGTGCGGCGCTGATCATGGCCGGACTGGCGGACGGGCTTGTGCCGCAACCCGACGCGACGGTGCTGCTGGGGCCGGCGGCGCGCGGACGGGCGACGCTTGGCGCGGTCGGCCGCAACGGCCTGTGGCTGGTGGCGCATGCCATTCCGTGGTGGCCGGTTTCGACGGTGGGCATGAACTACAGCCCGTCCGACAACATCGCCATGCTGCGCCGGCTGTCGAACGATCCGCTGGTCATCAAATCGCCGCGCGTCGATCTGGTCTGGGGACTGGTCAACGCGATGGATGCCGCCCTGGCGGCGGCGCCCGAACTCGACGGGCCGCTGCTGCTGGCCTATGGCGCGCGCGACCGGGTGGTGCCGCCCGACATCATGCGCGAGATGGTGGCCGGGCTACGGCGCGAGCGCGACATCCGCGTCGCGGTCTACGAGGAGGGCTATCACCTGCTGCTGCGCGATCTGCAGGCGCCGGTGGTGCATCGCGACGTGCTGGCGTGGATGCTCGATCCGAAGCCGGGGTTGCTGTCGGGCGCCGATGCCGGCGCGCGTGGCTTCTTCGCCCGGCTGGACGACTAGAAATGCGCTGCGCCTATCTGGCGGCCGAGGGGTTCGAGGCACAGCTGCGCGTCGAGCTGGCCGGGCGTATCGTCGCCGAGCATGGCCGTCTGATGATCTGCGAGGGCGAGGCGGCGCCTGTTGCCTGGGCGGCCAATGTCTGGTGCGAGGCGCGCGAGATCGAAATCGGTTCGATCGGCGATGCGGCCGGCAAGCTGCGCGCCATCCAGCGCAACTGGGTGCTCTACGCGCCAGAGCATTTCCGGCGCGCCAGCCTGATCCAGGAAAGACTGCCGCATGTTTCGGCCAAGCCGCTCAAGTTTCCGCAGCCCGCGCCGCCGGCCCCACTGGGTTCGTGGACGTTGCTGACGGCCGACAGGATTCTGGCGTCGCCGGATTGCTCGAGCCCGTTTCCCAACGGTGAGGTCGCGTTCGTCGAGGACAGGGCAGGCCCGCCCAATCGCGCCTATCTGAAACTGTGGGAAGCGCTGACGCGTCTGGGACGCTATCCGCAGGCCGGCGAAACCTGCCTCGATCTCGGCGCCAGTCCCGGCGGCTGGAGCTGGGTCATGGCTAGTCTCGGCGCCAATGTCATCGCCATCGACAAGTCGCCGCTCGAACCGCGCATCGCCGCCCTGCCGACGATCGAATGGCGACAGGACAGCGCCTTCGCCCTCGATCCCGCCGCCTTCGGGCCGATCGACTGGCTGTGCTGCGACGTGATCTGCTATCAGGCGCGGCTGCTAAAGATGGTGCGGCGCTGGATGGAACAGGGACAGGTGCGCAACTTCGTCTGCACGCTGAAATTCCAGGGCGATACCGACCACGACACGGCGCGTGCCTTCGCCGCCATCGCGGGATCGCAGCTCTTCCATCTGCATCACAACAAGCACGAACTGACGTGGTGCCTGCTGAGATAGAACTGCGCTTGCTTACTAACCGTCATCCTGAGCGATAGCGAAGGATCTTGTTTCCGCCACGGCGATCTTTGGCGTGGAGAGAAGATGCTTCGCTACCGCTCAGCATGACGGGTTTAGTGCTATCCGACGATGGCGATGAAGATCAGGAACATGCCGACATAGCCGGCGAGGAAGGCCAGGGTGCGCAGATAGGGGATGCCGGCGATGTAGATCACGGCATGCGCCAGACGGCCCCAGAAGAAGAGCTGCGCGCCCAGCATGGTCAGGGCACCGAGCTTGCCCATGCCGTGCGCCGCCAGCACGAGCGCTGCGAAGGGGATGAGATTCTCCAGCATGTTCATATGGGCGCGCTTGGCGCGGCCGATCCAGCCGGTGGGCTCGGACAGGCCTTCGCGATTGCCCGCCATGGTCGGCAGGCCGAGTTTCAGGGTCAGGCCAGAGGCATAGGGCAGCACCAGCACAAGGCAGAGCGCTGCGCTCCAGGCGAGCAGGGCAAGTTCCGACATGGTCGTGTCTCCCGGACGAGGTTGGGTGGCTTCCACCGCCCGCGATTCTGCCATGGCCGGGCCGGTTGCGGCAGGGCGGCGGCGATCACGTTTGCCTGACGCCTGTGGATGGCGGCAAGCGGCCCACGCGCGTTCCGGCGGCGCGGATAAATCTTTCGGCGGCAATTGATTTTTATTCGCCTGCCCGGGAGACTGCGGCAGCGGAGGAGAACAATGGCATCAACCGGAAGCGCAGAGCGGATCGGCTTCGTCGGGCTCGGCGCGATGGGCAGGCCGATGGCACGCAATCTCGCCAGCAAGGGCCACGACGTGACGGTGTTCGACGTCAATGCCGCGGCCATGACGCCGCTGGTGCAGGCCGGCGCGAAGGCGGCGACATCGCTGGCCGAACTGGCGCGCGCCTGCGACGTCATCTTCACCATGCTGCCCAACTCGCCCGACGTCGAGGCGGTGGTTCTGGGCGCGGGCGGCATTGCCGAGAATGCCCGGCCCGAGACGCTGGTGGTCGACATGAGCACCATCGATCCGGCCGCCACCGACCGGCTGGCGGCGGCGCTGCGCGATCGCGGCATGGGCTTCGTCGACGCGCCGGTCGGACGCACGGTGACTCAGGCGGAGAAGGGCGAGAGCCTGTTCATGGTCGGCGCGCGCGACAACGATCTGGGTCGCGTGCGGTCGGCGCTCGAGGCCATGGGCACGACGATCCACCATTGCGGCGCGCCGGGCAGCGGCATTCGCACCAAGCTGGTCAACAATTTCCTCGCCATCGCCACCTGCCAGCTTTCAGCCGAGGCAATGGCGCTGGCGCAGGCCTTCGGTCTCGACCCGAAGACGACGCTCGACGTCGTCAACGGCACGACGGCGACCAACGGGCATCTGAAGATCATGTGGCCAATCAAGGTGCTGTCGGGCGACACCGCGCCGGGATTCCGCATCGCGCTGGCGCACAAGGATCTGGCTTTGGCGATGCAGGCGGCGTCCGAGTTCGGCGTGCCGGCCTTCATGGGGGCTGCGGCGCGCGAGGCGCTGGCGCTGGCGAAGAAGAGCGGCGATTACGGCGGCCGCGATTTCTCCGCTTTGCTCGATCTGGCCTGCGAGCAGGCCGACGTCGCCAAGGTGCGGCTGTGAGCGCCGAAACTGTACGCGCCGAACCGAACTGGCCGCGCGACCTTTACGAGGCGCTGAAGGCGTGGAAGGTCGGGCTGGTGGCACATGTTCCGGATGCCGGGCACAAGCGGCTGATCGAGATGTGCGATGCGGACAACGCGATGCGCGTGGCGCCGCTGGCGACGGAGGAGGACGGCGTGGCACTGCTGGCCGGCGGCTCGCTGGGCGGCCTGCGCGGGGCGCTGCTGATGCAGTCCTCCGGCGTCGGCAACTGCATCAACATGCTGGGCCTGCCGCGCATCTGCCGCCTGCCGCTGCTGATGCTGATCACCATGCGCGGCGAATGGGGCGAGTTCAATCCGTGGCAGGTATCGATGGGCCAGGCGACGGAGGAAACGCTGAAGGCGGTCGGCGTCATGGTGCTGCGGGCCGACCGGCGGGAGGACGTGGCGCCGACCGTCGAGGCGGCGGCGCGGCTGGCCTTCGAGGGGCCGGCGGCGGTGGCGCTGTTGCTGGGCCAGCGGCTGATCGGCTCGAAGAGCTTTGCGAAGTAGCGGCCGAAGCCGCTACTTGCCAGATCCCTCGCGCAGGGTGCGCACGAAATCCCAGACCATCAGCGCGCAGACGAAGACCGCGATGATGACCAGGGGGATCGCCGGCACCTTGACGATGATGATGGTGAGAAACGCCACCGTCAGCGCGATGCCGATAAGGCCCGGAATCAGAGTGTTCATCGTTTCCTCCCTTTGCCGCCGCGCGCCGACAGCTGGGCGGCGAGAAATTGGGCCGTGCGCAGCAGGCGGGCATCCTCGCCCAGCCGGCCGACGAGCTGCACGCCGATCGGCAGCCCGTCGCTCCCCTGCAGCAACGGCAATGTGATGGCCGGCAGGCCGAGATAGGTCCAGATGGTGCAGAAGGTCGGGCTGCCGGTCGCGTCCAGGCCGCGCGGCGCCTCGCCGGGTGCGGCCGGGGTGATAATGGCGTCGAATTCGTCGAACACCGTGGAGATCGCCGCCCGCAGCGGATCGGCGAGATCGAGGGCGCGGCGATAGTCGACCGCCAGCCGGGCGCGGCCGAGCTCGATGATCTCGAGCAGCGGCGCGCTCAGCTTTTCGCGCGCCCGTTCGTATTCCTGGCGCAGATTCTCCGCCATCTCGACCTGCATGATCGTGGCGTGCAGCTCGTGGATCGCCGAGGTCGACAGGTCCATGTCAATTTCCTCGACGCTGTCGCCGAGCCGGGCATTGAGCGCTTCGAAGGCCTGGCGCGTGGCGGGTTCGGTCTGCTCCCACACGGCGGTGCGCACGAAGGCGAAGCGCGGCGGCAGCGGCGGCTTCTGCCGCGCCGTGGCGGCAAGCGGCGGTCGCGCGCGCGGCTGCGTGTCGGGATCGGCCTCGTGGCATCCGGCCATGGTCTCGACCAGCAGGGCCGCATCCTCGACGGTGCGGGCGAAGACGCCGACATGGTCGAGCGCGCGGCTCAGCAGCAGGGCGCCCGAGCGCGGAATCAGCCCGTGCGAGGGCTTGAAACCCACCACGCCGCAGAAGGCGGCGGGACGGATCACCGAGCCGTTGGTCTGGCTGCCGATGGCGCCGGGCACCATGTGCGCCGCCACCGCGGCGGCCGAACCGCTCGAGGAACCGCCGGGTGTGCGCTGCGGATCGTGCGGGTTGCGCGTTTTGCCGGGATGGAAATAGGCGAACTCGGTAGAGACGGTCTTACCCAGGATCACCGCGCCGGCCGCGCGCAGGCTGGCGACGCAGGCCGCGTCGCGCCGCGGCGTGCGCCCGGCATGGATCGGCGAGCCGAATTCGGTCGGCATGTCGGCGGTGTCGAAAATGTCCTTGATGCCGATCGGCACGCCGTGCAGCGGGCCGAGCGCCTTGCCGGCGCGGCGATGCGCGTCGGCGGCCTCGGCCTGGCGCAACGCATGCTCGCGGTCGAGGAAGGCGAAGGCGCCGATTTCGTCCTCGCGCGCGTCGATCGCCTGCAGGCAGGCCTCGACCAGCGCCACGGAGGTCAGGCGGCCCTCGGCGATCTCGAGCGCCGCCTGCGCCAGCGACAGCTCGGCGGGCGTCTCGGCGCTCACCGCGGCGTGTAGAGGTAGTCGGGCAGCCACAGCACGATGCCGGGGAAGACGTAGACCAGGACCATGGCGAGGAACACCATGAAGACGAAAGGCAGCGAGCCGCTGAAGATCTGCGTCAGCCGCACTTGCGGTGGCGCCACGCCCTTGAGGTAATAGGCCGCCATCGCCATTGGCGGGGTGTTGAACGAGGTCTGGATGTTCAGCGCCACCAGGATGCCGAAGAACACCGGATCGACCTCGAAGGTCTTCAGCAGCGGCAGGAAAATCGGCACGAAGATGATGATGATCTCGGTCCACTCCAGCGGCCAGCCGAGCAGGAAGATGATGAGCTGGGTCAGGATGAGAAAGCCGATCGTGCCGATGTCGAGCCCGGCGAAGAATTCCTCGACCACCGAATGGCCGCCGAGATAGGAGAACACCGAGGAGAAGGTCCACGAGCCGATGAAGAGATAGCAGACCATCGCGGTGGTGCGGGCGGTGAGGAAGACCGCCTCGCGCAGGCGCTCGAAATTGAGCGCCCGGTAGCACGCCGCCAGCACCAGGCTGCCCAGCGCGCCGATCGCCGCCGCTTCCGACGGCGTCGCCAGGCCGAACAGGATGGCGCCCAGCACCGCCAGGATCAGCACCGCCAGCGGGAAGAACGAGGTCAGCAGCGCCATGGTCACCGTGCGCAGCGACGGCGGCGGGCCCTCCTGCACCAGCTTGGGCGCCAGCGCCGGATTGAGCATGGCGCGGCCCATGACGTAGAGGACATAGAATCCGGCCAGCATGAATCCAGGGAACAGCGCGGCGGCGTAGAGTTTCACCGCCGAGATGCCGGCGGTCGCCGCATAGACGATGAGCAGGATGCTGGGCGGGATCAGGATGCCGAGGCAGCCGCCGGCGCAGACTACGCCCGACGCCAGCCGCACGTCGTAGCCGGCGCGCAGCATGGCGGGATAGGCCAGCAGGCCCATCAGCGTGACGACGGCGCCGACGATGCCGGTGGCGGTGGCGAACAGCGCGCAGGTGATCAAGGTCGCCACGGCCAGCGAGCCCGGCATGTTGCGGGCGGCGAGCTGAATCGAATTGAACAGCCGGTCGAGGATGTTACTTCGTTCGACCACGTATCCCATGAACAGGAACAGCGGCACCGCCGTCAGCACGTCCGAGGACATGACCTCGAACGTTTTCTGCACCAGCAGCGGGAAGATGCGGTTATCGAAGATATGGTCGAGCTGGTCGGGCGTGGCGTAGGCGTAGTAGCCGAAGATGACGCCCATGGCGATCAGGGTGAAGGCGATGGGGAAGCCGAGCATCACGATGAAGATGAACAGCCCCAGCATCATGATGCCGATTTCGGGATTGCTCATCTGGCATCTCCCGCCGCGGCGCCGCTTCGTCGCGCCTCCTCGGCATGCATGATCGCGGTCTCCATTTCCTCGACGTCGGCCATGCGCGCGGGCCAGACGCCGGTGCGCAGGCAGAGGATGCAGCGCAGGCTCTCGGCCAGCCCCTGGATGAGGAGCAGGATGCCGGCGGCGGGGATCAGCATCTTGAGCGGATAGATCGGCACGCCGGCCGGGCTGAAGATGCTGACTTCCTTGAACTGCACCGACAGGGCGGCGAAGTTCCAGCCGGCGTAGCACAGCGCCAGCACGCCGGGAAAATAGAAGATGACGTAGAGCGTCAGGTCGACGCCGGCCTGCCAGCGTGGCGGCCACAGCCGGTGCAGCACGTCGCCGCGCACGTGGCCGTTGCGCGACAGGGTGTAGGCGCCGGCCATCAGGAACAGCGCGCCGTACATGACGTAGCTGATGTCGAATGCCCAGGTGGTGGGCGCGCTGAGCACGTACCGCACGAACACCTCGTAGCTGGTGCCGAGCGTCAGCACCAGAATCAGCCAGCCGAAGGATTTGCCGATCCAAGCGCTGAGCTGATCGACGAAGAAGAGCAGACGGATCATGTCGGACCCCGGTTGGGCGCGGCGTTACGGGCCGTTTGACGCAAGGACGGAGCGGCGCGCTGCGCCGCTCCGCCGGAGTTGGGGCCGGCCGGCCCTGCCGGCCGTGGCCTGGTTCAGATCTTCAGCGCGCCGAAATGGTGTTCGTAGGCCGTGCGATAGTCGGCGGCGTTGAACATCTCGTAGTAGACCACGCGCTTGACCCAGGCCTTCTGCGATTCCATCACCTTCTTCATGAAGGCGTCCTCGCCCAGCTTGGCGATCAGCCCGTCCCAGGCCTTGATCTGGGCCTCGAACACTTCCTTGGGCGTGCGCAGGACGTTGACCTTGTCCTTCGAGATCAGCTCCTGCAGGTCCTTCGAGTAGTAGTCCATCGCCTTCCACTCGTTGGCCGACGACACCGCTTCGGCGCCGTATTGCAGGATGGCCTGCAGTTCCTTGGGCAGCGCGTCGTACTTGCCCTTGTTGAACATGATCTCGAAATACTCGGTGGCCTGATGGTAGCTGCCCATCATGTAGTTCTTGGCCACGTCCTGGGCGCCGAAACGCCGGTCCGAGGTCGGGTTGTTGAACTCGAACGCGTCGATCACGCCGCGCTCCATCGCCGGCACGATTTCGCCGCCGGGCAGCTGCGCCACCGATGCGCCCATCGCCTGCATCAGGTCGGCCGCCAGGCCGACGGTGCGGTACTTCAGCCCCTTCATGTCGGCGGCCGAAGTCACCGGCTTCTTGAACCAGCCGAGCGGCTGGGTCGGCATCGGCATGGCGAAGAAGCTGACGATGTTGAGCTTGAGGATGGAGCTGACCAGCTCCTGGAACAGCTCGCGACCGCCGCCATTGTGGATCCAGCCCAGGCCCTGGTTGGCGTTGAAGCCGAACACCGGGCCGGTGCCGAACAGCGAGGCGGCGCGATGCTTGCCGTACCAGTAGACGGTGACGGTGTGGGCGCCGTCGAGCACGCCCGAATGCACCGCGTCCTGCACCGAGAAGGGATGCACGACCGCGCCGCCGACCAGATAGTCGATCTTCAGGCGGTTGCCGGCCATGGCGTTGATGCGGCTGACGTAGTCCTGGGCGAACTCGTTGAAGACGTCCGACGCGCCCCACGATCCCTGCATCTTCAGGGTCACGGTCTGGGCGCGCGAGACGTTCGGCATGGCGAGCGTCGCCACGCCGGCGCCGGCGGCGAGGCCGGCGACGCCGAGAAACTTGCGCCGTCCCGAGCTGGCGGCATCCGACTTCCTGTTGCGCTTTTCTGTCTTGGTCATGGCGTCTTGATCCTCCCTTGGATCGGTTGGGTCATGAGCGCCCTGGCGCCTGCACACGAGACCCGGCCATGACCGGCCGCAACCCGTTGCACAACTCCGGGCGTCTTCTGGCATTCCGACCTGCGGCCGGAGGTTGCGCGAACTATTGCATCGGCCCCCGTCGCCCGCAACGCCGGGGCCCGAGATTCCTCGGTGTCGGCTCGCCATCATGCAAAGCAGCATGAGGAATTCGGGTAAGCCGATCACTGCGGGGAAATCGCCAGCGACCCATCCGATGCAATGTTTCCGGATATCGACGTTGGCGCGCTGGGCGGTGCAGTCGATTATTCCCGAACACGGAAAATTTTTCGTGCTGCGACGCGAAAGAAGCTGCGTCAGGGCCGATAGGCGCTAAAGTCCTCGCCATGACAGCGACCGATCCCTCCCGACATACGCTGCGCCGGCGCGAGCTGGTGGCGGCGCTCACCGCTTCGCAGGCCGGCGCGGCCGACCCGATCGTCGTCGCCGGGCTGGGCTCGGCGGCGTGGGACATCACCGCCGCCGGCGATCGCGACACGAACCTGCCGCTGTGGGGCGCGATGGGCGGCGCCGTGTCGGTGGGACTCGGGCTGGCCATCGCCCAGCCGCAACGGCGCGTGCTGGTGGTGACGGGCGATGGCGAGATGCTGATGGGGCTGACGGCGCTGACCACCATCGCGGCCATGGCGCCCGACAATCTCGCCGTGCTGGTGCTGGACAACGAGACCTATGGCGAGACCGGCGGACAGCGCACCAACACCGCGCGCGGCGCCGATCTCGCCGGCATGGCGAAGGCTGCCGGCATCGCGCGGAGCTGGACGGTGCGCAGCGCCGACGAGGCTTCGGCGGCGGTCGAAACGTTGCGATCGGCGCCCGGCCCGCTGTTCTGCGTCGCCAAGGTGCGGTTCGAGGAACTGAAGCTGGTGCTGCCGCCCAAGGACGGCGCAGTGCTGCGCGACAGACTGCGCCGGGCGCTGGGCGTCGCCGGCGATTAGATCATCCGCCCTCAGCGCGCCGGCCGGTCGCTGACCAGGCTCCAGGCCAGCTCGGCGCGCTGGCGGGCGTGGTGGCGACGCGACAGCGCGGCGGCCGAGGCGGCGTTGCCGTCGAGCCCGCGCTTGTAGACGCCCTGGGCAATGGCGGCGAGACGGAACAGCGAGAAGGCCAGGTAGTAGTCGAAATCGGCGATGCCGGCGCGACCGGTGCGCCGGCAATAGGCGGCGACGTAGTCGTCGCGCGAGGGGATGCCGCTGTCGGCCGCCGCGTTGGCGAAGCCATGCGGCGGTTCGGCCAGCACGTAGCCGACGCAATTATAGGCGAGATCGCAGAGCGGGTGGCCGAGCGTCGCCAGCTCCCAGTCGAGCACGGCGACGACGCGCGGCTCGGTGGGATGGACGATCAGGTTGCCCAGCCGGTAGTCGCCATGCGCGATCACCGTCGAGTCCTCGTCCGGCAGGTTGCGCGGCAGGAACTCGATCAGCCGTTCCATCGCCGGAATCTCTTCCGTGCGCGCCGCCTCGTACTGCTTGCTCCAGCGCGCCACCTGGCGGGCAATGTAGCCGCCTTCGCGGCCGAAATCGCCGAGGCCGATCGCGCGGTAATCGACAAGGTGCAGTTTCGCCAGCACCTCGTTCATCGAGTCGAAGATCGCCGCCCGCTCGGCCGGCGGCAGGCCGGGCAGGGTGGGATCGGTGAAGATGCGGCCGTCGACGCAATCCATGACGTAGAACATCTGGCCGATGACGCCGTCGTCGGCGCAGAAGGCGCGGGTGCGCGGCACCGGCACGCCGCTGCCGGCCAGCGCGCTCAGCACCTTGTATTCGCGATCGACCTGATGGGCCGAGGCCAGCAGCGCGCCCGGCGGCTTCTTGCGCATGACGAAACGCCGTCGCTCGCCCATTTCGCTGTCCGCTTCGAGCAGGAAGGTCGGGTTGGAAAAGCCGCTGTTGAACTGGCGCACCGCGAGATTGCCGCGGTAACCGGCGATTTCCCGCGCCAAATAAGAGTCGAGTGCCGCCGCATCGAAGCGGTGTTGCGGCAGGATGTCGACGGTTTCGCCGGTGGTAGGTGCGTCTGGCTTTGCCATGGCCGATTATTTTCCGTGCTTTGCCCTTGCGGTCGATCAATTATGAATTACCATTCATTTATCGCGAATCAAATCCTCGATTGACGCTTTTCGAAACGATGCGGGAGGGCACGATGATACGGCAATGGAAGAAGCATGCAGCCGCGCTGGTCGCGGCGGCGACGGTCGCCGGCATGGCGCAGGGCGCGGCGGCGGAGAAAGTGACGCTGGCGTTCCCCATCGGCATCACCGGCCAGTATTCCGACTTCACCTACGGCATCGAGCTCGGCTTCTTCGCCGAGGAAGGCATCGAGCTCGAGATGGTGTCGCTGCAGGGCTCGGCGGTGCTGGTGCCGCAGCTCATCAACGGCTCGATCGATTTCGGCCTCGGCAATCCCGACGTGCCGCTGCTGCCGCTGGCCAAGGGCGAGCCGATCCCGGTGCGCTTCGTCTACAACTACCTGCGGCGCTCGGTGTACGAATATTCGGTCAAGGCCGACAGCGCGGTTAAGACCGTCGCCGACCTCAAGGGCAAGACGCTGGGCATCGGCGCGCTGACCTGGGGCAACATCCCCATGACCAAGTCGATCCTCAAGGAAAGCGGCGTCGTCTGGCAGCAGAACATCGACGTGGTGCCGGTCGGCACCGGCCCCGCGGCGTGGAAGCAGCTCGAGACCGGCAAGGTCGACGTGCTGGCCTTCTTTACGTCGGAGCACGAGAAGATGCGGGCGGCGGGCCTCGACATCCGCCTGCTCGATTACCCGGAGAAGTACCAGCATTTGTTCTCCTCGGGCATGATGGCGAGCGTGAGCACCATCGAGAAGCGGCCCGAACTGGTGGCGAAGATGGGCCGCGCCATGGCCAAGATGACGGTTGCCTGCGCCGCCAATCGCGACGCCTGCGCCCGCTCGTTCTGGAAGACCTTCCCGGCCAGCAAGCCGGCGCCGGACCAGGAAGCGACCTGGATCGCCAACACCAAGAAGCTGCTGGAAGGCAATTACCGCTCGCTGTCCTTCTTCCCTGACGGCAAGCCGCGCTGGGGCTATTTCCGTCCCGAATCGTGGAAGGTCCACATGCAGGTGCTGAACGAGGGCGGCGTGATTCCGACCGCCGATCTCGACCTCGACAAGCTCTACACCAACCGCTTCGTCGACGAGTTCAACAAGTTCGACAGCGAAGCGGTGGCCGCCAAGGCCAAAGCGTCGGGCAAGTGAACGCCGTGTCGGACGTCGGCGCCGCGCAGCATCTGGAGGTATCCGGCGTCTCGCTGGTCTACGCCTCCCGAAGCGGCGCGGTGCCGGCGCTCGACCGGCTGGATTTCGAGCTCGAGCCCGGCGCCTTCGTCTCGGTGCTGGGCCCGTCTGGCTGCGGCAAGTCGACCCTGCTGAAGCTGGTGTCGGGGCTGCTGAAGCCCAGCGCCGGCGCGATCAGGCTGGCGGGCAGCGAAGTGACCGGGCCGCGGCGCGACGTCGGCATCGTGTTCCAGCAGCCGACGCTGCTGCCGTGGAAGACGGTGCTGGAGAACGTGCTGGCGCCGATCCGCGCCATGGGCATGGACGTCGCCAAAGGCCGCGAGCGGGCGATGGCGCTGCTGACCATGATGAAACTCGACGGCTTCGCTAGGCATCATCCGCACGAGCTGTCGGGTGGCATGCAGCAGCGGGTCGGCATCGCTCGCGGGCTGATCCACAATCCAGCGGTGATCCTGATGGACGAGCCCTTCGCCGCGCTCGACGCCATGACGCGCGAGGCGATGATGGGCGAGTTGCAGCGCATCTGGATGGAGACCGGCAAGACGGTGCTGTTCATCACCCATTCGA
>JBDZUM010000152.1:0-7401 GCA_040255215.1 Rhodospirillaceae bacterium | reverse complement strand
CACGGCGGCGATGGCGGCGGCGGAGGGCGGGGCGATGTCGGCGGCCAGCCAGTTGAGCAGCCGCTCGCGCCACAGCCGGAAGCGGCGGCTGCGCAAAGCGCGCCGCGCCCGCTCCCGCGCCTCCGCCTGCATCGCTCGTGCCGCCACGCGATAGGCGGCGACGCCCGGTTCGTCTTTGAGGCGCCGCGCCACCGGCGCGAAAATCTCGTCCAGGAACACGTCGAGATCGCGCGCCGGGCCCAGCTCGCCGGCCAGCCAGCGCGCTTCGGCGCCCAGTTCGGCCAGTTCGCCGTCGGGCAGCAGGCGGCGGAATATCGCGATCGCCGCGCGCAGCCGCCGCAGCGCCACCCGCGCCTGGTGGATGCCTTCGGGGTCGTCGCCCTTGAGCACCGGCAGCCGGTTGTCCAGCAGATGCATGAAGCACGAGCGCACGACAGCGTGGCAGGCGGCGGCAACCGTCATGTCGGCCGCCAGCGCCGGCAATGCCGCCCGCACCGGCGGCGGTGGCGCGGCAGGTCGGGCCGCCGCGCGCGGACGCCGGCCGGCCGGGGCGGCATTGTCCACCACCAGCGACAGGGCGGCTTTGCTCTTGGGGGCGACGGCCATGGTCGTTCCTTGTCCGCGGCCGGCGACAGGCGACCGCGCCGGCGCAGGCTGCCACCCGGCCGGCGGTCGGGTCAACCACCGGCCAGTGCGTTGATTCGTCTGCCGTCCCCGGCTTCCGGGGGCCCGGGCGGAATGATAGTTTCGTCCCATTCCAACTTGGATCCGGAGAATGTCGGACCAACCCATCCTGATCGCCGGCGGCGGCATTGGCGGCCTCGCCACGGCGATGGCTCTGGCGCAGAAGAACATCCCCTCGCTGGTGCTCGAAAAGGCGCAGCGCCTGGGCGAGATCGGCGCCGGCATCCAGCTCGGGCCCAACGCGTTCCATTGTTTCGACCGGCTCGGCGTCGGCGAGACGGCGCGCCGGATGGCGGTCTATATCGACAGCCTGCGGCTGATGGATTCGATGGCCGACGGCGAGATCTGCCATATCGATCTGGGCGACGCCTTCCGCAAGCGCTTCGGCAATCCCTACGCCGTGGTCCATCGCGGCGACTTGCACGGCGTGCTGCTGAAGGCCTGCCAGGATCATCCACTGGTCGAGTTGCGCGTCTCCAGCGAGGTCACGGGCTACGAACAGGACGGCAAGGGCGCCGTGGCGCGGCTCGCCGGCCGGCAGACCGTGCGCGGCGCGGCGCTGATCGGCGCCGACGGGCTGTGGTCGAAGGTGCGCAGCCACATGATCGGCGACGTAGCCCGCGTCTCGGGCCACACCACCTATCGCTCGGTCATCCCGACCGAACAGATGCCCGAGGAGCTGCGCTGGAACGCGGCCACTTTATGGGCCGGCCCCAAGTGCCACATCGTTCACTATCCGCTATCGGGCTGGAAAGTTTTCAACCTCGTCGTGACCTACCACAACGACGCGCCCGAGCCGGTCGCCGGCAAGCCCGTGTCGGTCGAGGAGGTGCGGCGCGGCTTCGCCCATGTCTGCGAGCGGGCGCAGAACATCATTCGCCATGGCCGGGACTGGCACATGTGGGTGCTGTGCGATCGCGATCCGGTCGAGAACTGGATCGACGCTCGCGTGGCCCTGCTGGGCGATGCCGCCCATCCCATGCTGCAGTACATGGCCCAGGGCGCCTGCATGGCGATGGAGGATGCGGTGTGCCTGGCCGATTCGCTCGCCCGGCACGAGGGTTCGATCGAGGCCGGGCTGGCGGCCTATCGCGACCGCCGCGTCTTGCGCACCGCGCGCGTGCAGCTGACCTCGCGCGCCATGGGCGACCACGTCTATCACCCGGCCGGTCCGCACGCGGCCCTGCGCAACGCCATCATGAGCGGCAAAAGCCAGGCCGAGTGGCTGGACGTTCTGGAGTGGATCTACGGCGGCAATGGGCTGGATTGAGGCCGGGCGCGGCTGCATTCCCGGCGACAGTCTCGATTTTTCGCCGATTATCGCGGCTACGACGGCATTGCAGGGCAGATAGTCGAATATGATCGAAAGGTTGGCGGTTTTGGGATCGCCGCCCTGCAGGTAAACTTCGACACGCTGGCGTGGGAAGCGGCGCACGGTAATCCGTCGCTTCCGCCAGGCGATCTTGGTATGCCGAGCGAAGAGGAAAGACGAATGACCGCCGATGTCGCCACATTCAAGAAGGGCATGCGCCAGCTGGCGGGCGGCGTGACGCTGATCACCACCTGCTGCGAGGGCGTGCGCGGCGGCCTCACCGCCACCGCCGTCTGCTCCGTTTCGGCCGCCCCGCCGCAGCTTCTGGCCTGCGTCAACAAGACGGCCTCGGCGCACGATCCGATCGGCAAGAGCGGCATTTTCTGCGTCAACGTGCTGTCGACCCGCCACATCGCGCTGGCGCTGCGCTTTTCCGGCCAGGAAGGCGTCGACGGCGAGGCGCGCTTCGACGAGAAATCGAATTGGCGCACGCTCGCCACCGGCTCGCCGGTGCTGGCCGACGCGCTGGTCAATTTCGACTGCAAGCTGGTCAATCGCGTCGATGTCGGCACGCACACGATCTATATCGGCCACATCGTCGACGTCGCCGTCAGCGACGGCAATCCGCTGATCTACTCGGACGGCCTGTTCGTCACCCCGCAGGCGATCGCCGCGACGGGTTAGTCGTTAAATATCGTCATCCCGGACAAGCGCCGCAGGCGCGCAGAGCCGGGACCCATAACACTGCCAACAAACGGAAAAGGTTTGCGTCTTCATCGACGCCATCATGGGTCCCGGGTCTCGCTTCGCTCGCCCGGGATGACAGGACGAGTTAACAGCACAAAACAAAACGGCCGGGATCGCTCCCGGCCGTTCCGTTCTTGAGGCGCTTCGTCTTACTGGGCGAAGCGGATCTCGACGTTGCGGTTCTCAGGCTCGCGCACGCCGTCCGGCGTCTTCACGCGCGGGCGGCTCTCGCCGAACCACTCGACCTGCAGCTTGCCGCGGGCGACGCCGCCGCGGGTCAGCGCACCGGCCACCGTGTCGGCGCGGCGCTTGGAGAGCGACAGGTTGTAGGCGTCGCTGCCCGAGCGGTCGGCGTTGCCCGAGACCGTGATCCGCGAGGGATTGGCCTTGGCGGCGTCGGCGACGACCTTCTCGATGACGCGCGAGGCCACCGGGCTCAGGTTCGAGCGGTTGAAGTCGAAGAACACCAGGTAGAGATTGGCGCTGCCGGCGCCCAAGCGGGCCATGGCGGCGTCGAAGCGGTCCTTGCACGCCTTGATGTCGGCGGCCTGCCAGCCTTCTTCCTCTTCCTGGATCCAGCAGTCGAACGCGACCTGCGCCTCGGCGGCGTCGGCCGGCGCGCGGGTGCGGGCGGTGCCGTCGAGCACGGCGATCAGGCGGGCGCGGGCGTCGCCCAGCTCCTTGGCCTTGGCGGCGGAGAGGCTCCAGTCGCCGACGGCGTCGGGCAGCACGCTGGCGCCGGCCGCCGCGCTGTTGGCCTTGACCGCGAAATGCTCGCCGTCGATCCAGTCGAACTCGGCGCGTTCGGTCGCCGCCAGGGCCGAATAGCCCTTGCGCAGACCCTCGTTGAACGGGTTGCTCGCCGCCGTCGTGGTCGGGGCGGTGTTCATGCACGCCGCCAGGGTGGCGGCCATGCCCGTCATTGCGATGAGAGAAAGAATTTTCATTTGCCCAACTCCGATGTTTGCCCGGATCGTCCGTTCGCAAGGTATTCGGAGGCCATATTTCCGACCGGCTCGCCGGCCCGACAACGTCGCCCCCACGCCCATACCGCCAAGGCATTGCGCGCAGGCGGCTCCAACGCCGTTTATAAGTCAGGGCGTCGCGACATTCCAACACGGCAAACGGTATTTCGTTCCCGGCTATTCCGAGGGAATAGAGCGCTGTGGCAAAAATGACACGCGATATCCGCGTAACATATTGAAGCGAATGGTTTTTTCGGCTGACGATCAGGCATTGCGCTACTGGTTTTGGCTCGCAGGACCGGTCGTGGCCGGCTTTTGCGCCGACGCCGGATCGCCGCCCTCCTGGCTGGCGCGCAGCACCGTCTCGGCCAGCCAAACCTCGAGCGGCGCGCCTGCTTTCTTGGCCGCCTCCTCGGCAGCCTGGCGCGCCGGCTCGCTCACGCCCTCGATCTCCCATTCGCGCCCGTCGCGGGCCTGTTTCCGGTTGGGCATCGCTGGTGCTCCCGTCCTGTGCGGCGGGCCGTCTAGCAAGTATCGGCCGCCATTTTCGGCCGGCGTTGCCTTGCTCCGCCAATTGCGCCTATTGTGCCGCCGCCCGCGGGCCGGGCGCCATTCAACATCGCGCGATTGGGGCGTAGCCAAGCGGTAAGGCAGCGGATTTTGATTCCGCCATTCCCTGGTTCGAATCCAGGCGCCCCAGCCAATCTCACGATTTGACCCAGGACCAGCCGGAGTATCGGATGATGGACCGGTTTTCTGTGCTGCCACCCCCTCTCCTGAGCGCGCTTTCCCGCCTTGGCGACCGTCTACAGGCACAGTTGACTGTCGAGCCGGTCCTCGCTGAAGTCCTTGCGCCGTTGTTCGAGCTTCCAGCCGAACGCATCGTCCAGGCCGAGCGCGAAATCGCCGAGGCCGCAAATTTGAACAAATGGCGCCGAACCAGGTTTCGGTTCGAAGCGCTGTTTCAGCGGCCGTACACCGACCTCGAGCAACTTGGACGGTTGCCAGGGCTCGAATACCTGTTCGTGTTCCATCGCGATGGGCATGTGCGCAAGGCCGCGCTGCGCAAGATCCGAGGCCCGTTGCCGAGCGCCTTCGTCTTTGCCGCGATCGTTTGGCGGCTTAACGACTGGGCGGAACCCGTTCGCGCGGCGGCAGCGGAGTGCGCGCGTCGATGTTTCCCGATCACGCCCGTCGACAAGGTGGTCGAGGCAATCGTGCCCTTGCTCATGCGTCATCAAAGTTGGAAGCGTTGGCGGGAGGAACAGGAATTGCTTTGGTCGGCGATAGGGCGCTCCGACGTTGCGGCCCGACTGGCCGACCTCATCGCCGAGAGCGAGCACGGGCCGATGTCCCGGGTGCTGCGCTTTGCGCTGAAAATCGACGCGCTTGATCCGTATCTGTCCAATATCGCCCAAAACGCCAGGCAGCCCGCGGTCCGTGCGGTGGCGGCCCGAACGCTGATCGATGGCCTCGCCACTTGGCAGGAGGGCTGGCAGTGGCAGTGGGTGGACAAGCCTTCAGGACTGCGACGCCGCGACCCCGCGCTTCGGCAGCGGCAAATCTCGGTGCCGACGAACCGTGAACGGGCTATCGCGTCCAGTTCACGCGACAGATCAGGCGCCGTGCGCAAGGTCGCGATAGCGGCGGCAATCCGTCACGAACTGCGATCGCCGGCGACCTTGCGGTTGGCGCAATCTCTCAAGAACGATCGCTCGCGCGCCGTCCGCGAAAGGGCTGAGTTTGTTCTCAACCACGCCGCCGGCAACTGAAACTCAGCTCGCCGCGCGATTCACTCCCGCCGTCCTGGCGCTCGACGGCGCCGGCGCGCCGCTGCTCAGCGCGATGCCTTCGTAGCCTTTCTGCGCCACGTCCTTCAGCGCCGCCGCCCATTTCGGCGCGCCGCCGTTGTAGACGAAGTAGCGCACCTTGCCTTCCTCGTGGCCCTCGACGTTCGAGTTGTAGCCGGTGAACCACGACTTGGCCTTGCGCATCAGCATGACCGAATACATCTGCACCACGTGGTCGGTCCAGCGCCGCTCGGCTTCCACCGTCGCCTCGGCGCGCAGGTAGCCGTGCTCGCGCACGTATTCCAGCAGCCCGGTCGACCAGTTGACGCCGGTCTCGATGCCGCGCGGATAGTTGGTCGAGGCCGAGCCGCTCTGCGGGCCGGCCGGCATCAGCATGTTGGGGAAGCCATGCACCATCATGCCGAGGAAGGTGGTCGGGCTTTCCTTCCACTTCTCGCGCAGGGTCTCGCCGCCGACGCCGCGAATGTCGATATGGTCGAACGAGCCGGTGATGGCGTCGAAGCCGGTGGCGTAGACGATGATGTCGAACTCGTACTCGCGCGCGGAAGTGCGCAGGCCCTTCTCAGTGACGCTCTCGAGCGGCGTCTCGCTGATATCGACCAGCTCGACGTTGTCGCGGTTGTAGGCTTCGTAGTAGCGCGTCTCCAGCGGCACGCGCTGCACGCCGAAGCCGTGGTCGCGCGGGATCAGTTTCTCGGCCACCTTCTGGTCCTTGACCCGGCGGCGGATGCGATCGGCCAGGTACTCGGAAATCTCCGCATTGGCTTTCTCGTCGGTGAAGATCTCGCGGAAATTCTGCAGCCAGATGCCGAAGCCCGGCTCGTCGTAGAGCCGGTCCCACAGCTTGACGCGTTCCTCGCGGCTGACCTCGTAGAAGCCGCGCCGGTCGGGCTCGTGCTCGAAGCCGCCCGGCGTGCGCGCGCAGACGGCGAAGATCTCGTCGTAGCGTTTCCTGATGTCGGCCATTTCCTGGTCGGAGATCTTGCTGTTGTTGAGCGGCGCCGCCCAGTTCGGCCGGCGCTGGAATACGGTCAGGTGGCCGACCTTGTCGGCAATCTCGCCGATCACCTGGATGGCGGTGGCGCCGGTGCCGATGACGGCGACCTTCTTGCCCGTGAGATCGACCGGCTCGTGCGGCCAGTGGAAGGTATGAAACGAGCGGCCCTTGAACTTGTCCATGTTCTTGAGCCGCGGATAGGTCGGCGTCGACAGCAGGCCGAGCGCCATGACGACGAAGCGGCAGGTCAGCTCGCGGCCGTCGGAAATCTTCAGTCGCCACAGATTGCCGGCCTCGTCGAAATGCGCCGCCTCGACGCGGCAGTTGAACTGCATGTAGCGGCGCAGGTCGAACTTGTCGGCGACGAAGTTCAGGTAGCGCAGATTCTCCGGCTGGCCGGAGAAGCGCTCCTTCCAGTGCCACTCGTTGAGCAGCTCCTTGGAGAACGAATAGCCGTAGGTGTAGCTTTCCGAATCGAAGCGCGCGCCGGGATAGCGGTTCCAGTACCAGGTGCCGCCGAGATCGGGCGCTGCGTCCAGCACCGTGGCGTTGATGCCGAGATCGACCAGCCGCTTGATCTGGTAGATTCCCGCCACGCCGGCGCCGATGACGATGACCTCATAGTTCGGCTCGGTGCTGCCGCTCATGCTGCGCTCCTGTAGTCTGCTGTTCGATCGTCAGGCGGCCATACCGGCTGCCTGCTGAACGTTAGTTCAGGGTAGGATGCGGGGCCGGTGCTGGCAAGACCGCCCGCGCCGGCCATCGCGTCGCAGCATCCTACCCCTAGGGCGTGGCGATCTCGACCGGCCGTCGCAGGATAATTTCGCGATGCGGGAAGGGGATCGAGATACCCGCTTCCTTGAAGGCGTCCCACAGCGCCAGCAG
>JBDZUM010000151.1:2006-7423 GCA_040255215.1 Rhodospirillaceae bacterium | reverse complement strand
ATCACCATCGCCACCAACATGGCCGGCCGCGGCACCGACATCCAGCTCGGCGGCAATCTCGAGATGCGCCTGCGCAGCGAACTGCCGGGCATTGCCGACGAGACGGCGCGCGAGCAGCGCAAGGCGGAGATCGAGGCGGAGATCGCCGAGGCGCGCGACGTGGTGCTGCGCGCCGGCGGCCTCTACGTCATCGCCACCGAGCGCCACGAGAGCCGGCGCATCGACAACCAGCTGCGCGGCCGCTCCGGCCGCCAGGGCGATCCCGGCGCGTCGAAGTTCTTCCTCTCGCTGGAAGACGACCTGATGCGCATCTTCGGCACCGACCGCATGGAAGGCGTGCTGCGCCGGCTCGGCCTGAAGGACGGCGAGGCCATCGTCCATCCCTGGATCAACAAGGCGCTGGAGAAGGCGCAGCAGAAGGTCGAGGCGCGCAACTTCGACATCCGCAAGAACCTGCTGCGCTACGACGATGTGATGAACGGCCAGCGCAAGGAGATCTATCGCGAGCGCATCGAGATCATGAGTCTCGACGACGTCTCGGAAATGGTCGCCGCCATGCGCGAGGAAGTCGTCCACAACATGGTCGCCCGCGCCATGCCCGAGACGGCCTATGCCGAGCAGTGGGACATTTCCGGCCTGCACGAGGAAGTGCTGCGCATCTTCGGCCTCGACCTGCCGGTCGCCGACTGGGCCAAGGAGGAAGGCATCGCCGACAGCGAGATGCGCCAGCGCATCGCCAGCGCCGCCGACCGCAAGATGGCCGAGAAGGCCGCCAATTTCGGCCCCGAGGTGATGCGCCAGATCGAGAAGAGCCTGCTGCTGCAGATCCTCGACCAGACCTGGAAGGACCATCTGCTGGTGCTCGACCATCTGCGCCAGGGCATCGTGCTGCGCGCCTACGGCCAGAAGGACCCGCTCAACGAATACAAGCGCGAGGCCTTCAACCTGTTCGAGCGCATGCTGGTGACGATGCGCGAGACGGTGACGCAGTATCTCTCCCATGTCGAAGTGCGCGCCGACCAGCCGGTTCCCGAACCGGTGCGGCGCGAGCAGGAGATGATCGAGACGCGCAACGATCCAGCGCTGGCCATGGCCATGGCCGACAGCGACGAGTATCTCGAACCCGAGCGCCTGCGCGCCACCGGCACCGATGGCGCGGCCATGCCGGTGCGCCGCCGCGCCACAGCCGTCGACCCCAACGATCCGCAAAGCTGGGGCCGCGTGCAGCGCAACGCCCCCTGCCCCTGCGGCTCGGGCCGCAAGTTCAAGCACTGCCACGGCCGCGTCAGCTGAGCGCCGGCGAAGTCGCGGGCGCCGCCGTTCAGGCGGCGCCCTGCCCCGCCTTCTTCTTCTCCCACATCTCGCGGGTGAACTCGTAGACCAGCAGGTCGATCGGCTCGCCGGTGCGGGCCGATCGCTTGACGCCGGATACGCGCCGCACCAGCTGCCAGCCGCGCGATTCGTTGAAGGCGATGGCGATCTCGTTGTAGGCCAGCACGTTGGAGACGATAGCGTCGACCCTCAGAGCCTCGAAATAGAGCTCGTAGGCGACCAGCTCCATCTCGTTCAGCAGCCCCATGCTGCGGAACTCCGGCTCGCCGATCAGCACCGACGGCCGCGCCTTGCGGCGGCCCTCGAGATACTCGCCGATCGCGATGCCGATATGCCGGCCGCTGCCGCGATGGAAGATGCAGGCCAGGATGCGGTCGATATTGTCGAACGACAGCACGTACTGGCGCAGCTCGTCCGGCGTGAAGCTGCGCGGCTTGGCGTTGAGCATCATGGCCGCCACCGGATCGTTGAGCCAGTCGGCCCAGCGCTCGCTGACGTCGTCGACCGACGCGGTGCGGACGATGAAGTTTTCGCTCTCGAGTTGCAGCCACAGGCGGCTGGTGTCGGGATCTGTCTTGAGCGTGAAAGGCATGCGGGGCTGCAAACGGAGCGGGAGCGGGAAACCGCATCTTGCCGGGTCCGCACCGGGGCAGGCAATCTCTTCCAGCCAGCAGGAGAGCAGATTTGAGCCAGGACGAATTCGTCACGCCCGAGCCTTACCGTATCGATATACCCGAACGGGTTCTGTCCGATCTCGACGAACGCCTGCGCAAGACGCGCTGGCCGACCGCGGTGGCCGGCGCAGATCCCGCCACCTGGCCTTATGGCTGCGACCTCGATGCGCTGCGCGAATTGGTCGAATACTGGCGCCACGCCTATGACTGGCGGCAGGCGGAAATCGCGCTCAACCGCTTCCCGCAATACCTCGTCGACATCGACGGCCAGCGCCTGCATTTCATCCGCGAGCCCGCAAGCCCGAGCGACAGCAGCGATGCGCTGCCGCTGGTGCTGACGCATGGCTGGCCGGGCTCGACGCTTGAGTTCATGGAGATCGTCGATCTGTTGGCGCATCCCGAACGCCATGGCGGCAGCCCGCTCGACGCTTTCGACGTCGTCGTGCCGACATTGCCGGGCTATGGCTTCTCCGGTCCGCCGATCAGGCGGGACGGCGCCGGCCCGATCGGCCCGCGCGCCATCGCAAGGCTGTGGCACCGGCTGATGACCGAGCGCCTGAACGTCGCCGGCCCCTATGCCGCGCAGGGCGGCGACTGGGGCGCCATCGTCACCTCGTGGCTGGGCCACGACTATCCCTGGAGCGGCAGGGACGAGGACACCGGCCTGATCGGCATCCATCTCAACATGGCCGGCTTCCGCCCCGCACTGGACGACAGGACGGAGCTGACGCCCGAAGAGAAATCCTGGCTGGCCGATACGCGCAAGCTGCGCCAGCGCGAGACGGCCTATCAGCAGATCCAGTCGACCAAGCCGCAGACGCTCAACGTGGCGCTGACGGATTCGCCGGTCGGTCTCGCCGCCTGGGTGCTGGAGAAATTCCACGGCTGGAGCGACTGCAAGGGCGACGTGCTGAAGCATTTCGGCCTCGACGCGCTGATCACCAACATCATGATCTACTGGGTAAGCGGCAGCATCGGCACCGCCAACTGGCTCTATCGCGGCGTGCGCGAGGAGAATTCCTTCGGCCCCGCGCCGGGCGCGCGGGTCGAGACGCCGACCGGCTTCGCCCGTTTCCCGGCCGATCTCTCGCCGCCGCCGCCGCGCGCCTGGGTCGAACGCGCCTACAATCTCAAGCGCTACACCGAAATGCCGAGCGGCGGGCATTTCGCAGCACTGGAGGAGCCGGCGCTGCTGGTCGAGGACATCCGCGAATTCTTCCGCCCGCTGCGCTTCGGCGTCGCCAACGACGCCTGAGTTCTTCGCCCTCACAGCCATGTGACGGCGCGCGATGCCCGCCCGGCGCTAGGCTTGCGGCCTGGGAGGAACCCATATGCGCCGCCTGACCACGCTTTTTGCCGTTCTCGTACTGGCGGCTCTGACGATGCGTCCCCTGATGGCGGCGCCCGATACCGGCGACCTGCCGTGGCGCGAATGGGGCGAGCAGGTGTTCCAGGATGCCGCGCGCGAGAAGAAATTCGTGCTGCTGTCGCTGCAATCCTGGTGGTGCCCGTGGTGCCACACCATGAACGTCGACACCTACGCCGATCCCGAAGTGCGCGCCTATCTGCTGCAGCATTTCATTCCGGTGCGGGTCGATCAGGATTCGCGGCCCGACATCTCCCAGCGCTACGAGCGCTGGGGCTGGCCCGCCACCATCATCTTCGCCGCCGACGGCACCGAGATCGTCAAGCTGCGCGGCTTCTATTCGCCCAAGTTCTTCCTGCCGGTGCTGCAGGAAACGGTGAAGGATCCCTCGCCGGTCGACTACGGCGTCGCCGGCGGACCCGAGCGCGAGCGCCGGCTGGCCACCGGCCTCGACCCCCAACAGCGCCAGGAAATCCTCGACTTCATCGCCAACGCCTACGACCAGACGAATGGCGGCTGGGGCAAGTCGAAGCTGGTCGATGGCCCGACCCTGACCTGGGCGCTGGATCGCGCCCGCGCGGGCGATGCGGAGATGGCCCGGCGCGCCCGCCGCACCATCGACCAGCTGCGCAGGATGGTGGATGCCGAAACCGGCGCCGTCTCGCAAGTGTCGCTGGCGCCGGACTGGTCCAAGCCGGCGCGCGAATTTCCCATGTTCGCCACCGAGGCGGCGCTGAAGGCCTTCTCCTATGCCTATGCGCTGTGGGGCGATGCCAGCCATCGCCAGAGCGCCGACCGCATCGTCGCCTATCTGCGCGACACGCTGCGCGATGGCAATGGCGGCTTCTACACCAGCCTCGGCCTCGAGCGCGGCAAGCCCGGCGTCGACAGGAACCAGTATGCGCGCGAGAACGGTCAGGCCATCGCCGGGCTCCTGGCCTATTACGACGCCACCGGCGAGCGCGCCGCACTCGACATGGCCACCGCCGCCACAAGCTGGGCCCTGGCCAACCGGCAGCGCTCCGATGGCGGCTTCCGCCATGCCGAGAAAGACGTTGCCGGCCCCTATCTCGCCGACAGCCTGACCATGGGCTGGGCGCTTCTGGCGCTGCATCGCTCGACCGGCGAGCGGCAATGGCTGACGGAAGCCCGTCGCGCCGGCGATTTCATCGCAGCGAATTTCATCGAGGCGCGCACCGGCGGTTTCGTCTCCGCCGCCACGCCGGCCGCCAGCGTCATCAAAACGCTCGACAAGCAGAAGGACGACAACGTGCTGGCGGTGCGGTTCTTCAACCTGCTGCATTTCTACACCGGCGAGCGGCGCTATCGCGAGATCGCCGAGGCCGGCATGGGCTATCTGGCTTCCCCCGCCATCCTCGAGGCCTACGCCTTCCTGCCCGACGTGCTGCAGGCCGAGGACGAGCTGCGCAACGAGCCGGTGCACGTCACGATCATCGGCCCGCGCCACGATCCGCGCACCACAGCGCTCTACCGCTCGGCTCTGACCTATCCCATGACCCACAAGCGTGCCGAACTGTGGGATCGCAGCGAGGGGAAGCTGCCGCATATGGACGTCGAGTACCCTGAATACCCCGAGCCGGCCGCCTTCGCCTGCACCCGGAATTTCTGTTCCCTGCCGGTGACGACCCCCGCCGACATCGCCGAACAGCTCGACCGCCTGCAACGCGCCTTACCTCCCCGTTAGGCGGCGCTGTATGATGGGTCAATGCATCCGGCATTGCGTTCGCTGTCCCTGCCCCGTCTGATCTGGATACTCGGCCCGCTGCTGGGCGGCGTCGCGGCCCTGCTGCTGGGGCAGGACGCCAGCTGGGATCTGCGCGTCTACCACTACTACAATCCCTACGCCTTCCTTAACGGCCGGATGAATTTCGACATCCTGCCGGCGCTCAACCCGACCTTCTACAATCCCTTCCTCGACCTGCCGGTCTATGTCGCGGCCCAGCTCCTGCCCGCCCCGGCCGTCGGCTTCCTGCTCGGCGCCTTCCAGGGGCTGGTCCTGCCGCTGCTCTTCGCCATCGCGCGGC
>JBDZUM010000151.1:0-1906 GCA_040255215.1 Rhodospirillaceae bacterium | reverse complement strand
TGAAGCTGACCATGGCGATCTACGTGCTGGGTTTCGCCGCCGCCCTCGTCTGCGCCCTGCCGCGCCGCTTCTGGCTGCAGGCCGTGCTGGTCGCCGGCATCGCCGGCCTGGTCGGCGCATTGCTCGGCGGCGGCTGGTGGAGCTGGTATCTGTGGCGCGAATTCGCCAATCCGTTCTTCCCCCATTTCAACGATCTGTTCCTGTCGCCGATGGCCGGCGCCACCGATTTCCGCGATCTCAAATTCCTCGAGAAGCTCGATTTCGCCGACCGGCTGATCTTTCCTTTCCTGTTCACCGCCGATTCCTGGATCGCCGCCGAGGGCGAATTCCGCGATTCGCGCCTGCTGCTGGCTTTCGTCACCGGCCTGCCGGCGCTGTTCGTCTGCTGGCGCGCCGATCTCCGCCTGCGCACGGTTCTCGTCTTCGCGGCCCTGCCCTACGGGCTGTGGCTGGCGATGTACGGCATCTATCGCTATCTGCTGCCGATCGAGATGCTGGCGCCGGTCGTCGCTCTGGCGGGGTTGCGCGCCATGCCGCCGACCCGCGCCATCGCCGCGCGCGCCGCCGCCGCATTGTCGCTGCTGGCCGCCGCTTTCACTACCTATGTCGATTTTCCCGATCCGATGCGCGCGCCCTGGAGCGCGAATTTCGTCGAGATCGAAACCCCGCCGCGGCTTGCCGATCCGGCGCGCACCATCGTGCTGCTGCCCGGCGACCGGCCGACGGCGTTCATGATCCCGCATCTGCCGTCGCAGGCCCGCTTCGTCGCCGTCAGCGACTGGCCCTATCTCTACCAGACGGCCGATCGCGGCTACGAACCGGTGGTGCGCCGCCTGCTGGCGCAGCATCAGGGACCGCTCTATGCCCTGTTCGGCCCGCAGGACGACGAACGCACGCCGCGTGTGTTGATGCGCTTCGATCTGCGCCTGACCGGCGACTGCCAGGCGGTGAAAGCCAATCTCGTGCCATGGCCGTTCCGCCTCTGCCGGGTTGAACGTAGCTAGAGTTCCAGATTGCGGTCGATCGCCGGCTGCGGCCAGCGCATCGGGTTGGCCCGCTCATAGGCCGCCGCTGCCTGCAGAATCTTCCGCTCCGAGAAGCGCGGCCCCACAATCTGCAGGCCGACCGGCAGCCCGGCCGCCGAGATGCCGCAGGGAATCGAGGCTGCCGGCTGGCCGGTGTAGTTGAACGGTACGGTGAACGGCGTGGCATGCGCCCAGCGATCGTTGCCCTGCACGTGATAGGCGGTCGAGGCCAGCGGCGGCGGCACCGGCATGGTCGGCGTCAGCAGCAGATCCCAGTCGGCGAAAAACCGCTCCAGCCGCGTGCCGAGCTCGACCCGCGCCATGTGGCCGGCGAAATATTCGTCCTTGCTCACGGCCAGGCCCTGCTGCGCCAGCGGCAGGAAATGCGGATCGAGCAACGCGTGCTTCTCGGGCGCGATGTTCGACAGGATGTAGCCGAAGCCCGCCAGCCAGTATTTCTCGAAGCTCGGCCGCAACGCCGGCACGATCGCGCCGACCTCCTCGACCTCGGCGCCGAGATCGGCGAAGTCCTGCGCCGCCTTCGCCACCAGCCGGGCGATCTCCGGCTCGACCTCGGCCTCGCCGAAATTGGGACTGAAGGCGATGCGCAACCCGCCGACGCCGTGTCCCAGATCGCGGGCGAAGCTCTCCCCGTCATAGGGCAGCGTGTACCAATCGCGCGTGTCGGCCCGCGCCAGCTCGTCGAGCATGAGTGCCGCATCCCTGACGCTGCGCGCCATCGGGCCTGACGACACCAGCGTCGTGAACGGTCCGGCATGCGGGTGATGCGGCACGCGACCGAAAGTCGGCTTGATGCCGAACAGCCCGCAATAGGACGAGGGGATGCGGATCGAGCCGCCGCCATCGGTGCCGACCGCCAG
>JBDZUM010000150.1:0-7510 GCA_040255215.1 Rhodospirillaceae bacterium | reverse complement strand
CCGAGATTGTGCAGCACTTCGGCGATGCCGCTCATGCCGATGCCGCCGATGCCGACGAAATGGATGGTGCCGATGGTGAGTGGCAGAGCCCTCATGCGGCCTCTCCTTTCGCTGCAACCGGCGCGATCACCGCCTCGACCGCGTCGGCCAGGCGCTGCGCCGCATCGAGGCGCGCCTGCGAACGGGCGGCCGCGGCCATCGCCGCCAGGCGCTGCGGATCGCCCATCAGCGCCTGCAAATGCTGCGCCAGCGCGGCCGGCGTGAACTGCGCCGTCGGCAGCAGAATTGACGCGCCCACCTCGTCGAGCGCCCGCGCATTGGCGGTTTGGTGGTCGTCCGTGGCGTGGGGATAGGGGACGAGGATCGACGGACGACCTGAAGCGGTCAGTTCCGCCACCGTAGACGCCCCTGCACGTGCGACGACGAGGTGGGCCCCGGCCAACCGGGCCGGGATATCGGCGAAGAAATCGGCCGTGTCGGCGGCGACGCCCATCTGGGCGTAAGCCGCGCGCACGCGCTCGAGATCTTCTGATCGGCATTGCTGTTCGATGCGCAGCCGGCTGCGCAGTTCCGCCGGCAGCGTTTCCACCGCGGCCGGGATCACGTCGGCAAAGGCGCGCGTACCCTGGCTGCCGCCGGTAATCAGCAGACGGAATTCGCCGCCCGCCTGCGGCGCGGCGTAGTCATTGGCACCGAGCGCACGGATGTCGTCGCGCACCGGATTGCCCGTCAGCACGGCGCGGCCGGCGTCGTTCAGGAACCGCACGCGCGGGAAGGAAGTAGCGATACGGCGGGCGCGACCGACCAGCATGCGGTTGGCGCGGCCCAGCACGGCATTCTGCTCGTGGATCACCGTCGGCACGCCGCCGGTCGAGGCTGCCATCACCGTCGGCACCGAGGCATAGCCGCCGAAACCGACAACCGCAGCCGGATGCAGCCGACGCAGCACGCTGCGCGCATCGAAAAAGCCCAAGCCCAGGCGCAGCGCGCCTGAGAGGCGGCCGACGAAGCCGCCCGACGGGCTGGCGGCGCGAATGTAATGGATCGGATGCTGCGCCAGCGCGCCCTTCCAACGCCGGCCGCGCGCATCGGTGACCAGCGCCAGCGCATGGCCGCGACGCGCCAGTTCGCCCGCCAGCGCTTCGGCCGGGAACACGTGGCCGCCGGTGCCGCCGGTCGCCAGTACGATGGGGTTTTCGCCGGCGGCGCTCATTCGACTTCTCCGATGCTGCCGCGCCGGCGCGTCAGGGCGAGCAGCATGCCGATGGCGACGGCGCTGGCGAGCGCCGAGGAACCGCCGTAGGAAATGAACGGCAGGGTCATACCCTTGGTCGGCATGAGCTGCACCGTCGAGCCCATGTTGATGATGGCCTGCAGGCCGAACTGCACCAGCAGTCCGCTCGAAGCGAGCATCAGGAACAGGCTGCTTTCCTGCAGCGCCCGGCTCATGCCGCGCAGCACGACGAAAGCGTAAAGCCCGACGATGATCAGGCAGACGATGAGGCCGAACTCCTCGCCGGCCACCGCCATGACGAAATCGGTGTGGGCGTCGGGCAGCAGCGCCTTGACGGTGCCCTCGCCCGGGCCGCGGCCGAACATGCCGCCGTTCAGGAAGGCCTCGAGCGCGGTGCTGACCTGATAGGAATCGCCCGAGGACGGATCGAGGAAGCGGTCGATGCGCGACTGCACGTGGCTCAGGGTCACGTAGGCGCCGACCAGCCCGCCGATCCCCGCCAGGCCGCCGGCGACGACCCAGTACATCGGCAGGCCGGCGAGAAAGAACTGCGCGAACCATACCGCAGAGACCACGACCGCCATGCCGAGATCGGGCTGCATCATGAGCAACGCCATGACGACGCCGTAGAGACCCATCGCCGCCAGATTGCCGGGGAAGCGCCGGTCGAGCTTTTTGCGCGTGAACAGCCAGGCGGTCACGACCGCGAAAGTCGGTTTGACGAACTCGGACGGCTGGATGGTCAGCGGCCCCAGCGACAGCCAGCGGCGCGATCCCTTGATCTCGGGCCCGATCACCAGGGTCAGCGCCAGCAGTGCCAGGCTGGCGAGAAAAGCCAGCATGGCGAAGCGGCGCACCTGTTGCGGCGTCATCACCGAGATGGCGATGGCGGCGGCCAGCGCAACCGGCAGGAAGAAGAACAGCTGCCGGCGCGCGAAATGGAAGGAATCGATGCCCAGGCGATCGGCCACCGGCGGGCTGGCCGCCATGGTGAGCATGGCGCCGAACATCACGATGCCGACGATCGCCGCCAGCATCCAGCGATCGACCGTCCACCACCAGCGACCAACGACGGAGGTATCGGCGCGGGACAGGGCGATCATGCCGCACCTGCCTTCGCCGCATCCTGCGCCAGATCCTGCGCCTGGCGGCGGAAGGCATCGCCGCGCGCTTCGAAGCTGGGCCACTGGTCGAACGAGGCGCAGGCCGGCGACAGCAGCACCACCGCGTGCGGCCGCTTCTCGCGCTGCGCCATTGCGTGCGCCGCCTTGAGCGCGAACGCCATGGTGCCGCATTGCGTATAGGCGACGCTGCCGTCCAGGGTCGCGGCGAAAGCGTCGGCGGCTTCGCCGATCAGGAAAGCATGCACGACCCGCGGGAAGAGACCGCGCAACGGTTCGATGCCGCCTTCCTTGGCGCGCCCGCCGGCGATCCAGTAGATCGTGTCGTAGCTCGACAGCGCCTTCTCCGTGGCGTCGGCATTGGTCGCCTTGCTGTCGTTGACGTAGGTCACGCCGCCGATTTCGGCGACGCGCTCCTGGCGATGCGCCAGGCCGGGATAGGAACGCAGACCCGCCACCAGATCATCGCGCGTCAGGCCGAGCGCACGGCAAGCGGCGTAGGCAGCGCAGGCGTTCTGCCAGTTATGGGCGCCGGGCAGGGTCAGGATCGGCCGCAGGTCGAGCGCGAAGCCGTCGCGCGCATCGTGCAGCACGCCATCCAACGCATAGACGCCATCGTCGATTTCGTGCCCGACGGCGATGCGCACCAGCCTGGTCCGGCCCTGTCCCGCCAGTTCCTCGGCGAGGGCGAGGGTCGGCGCGGTGTCGATGCCGACGATCGCGGTATCGTCGGGGCGCTGGTTGTTGAACAGCCGGCGCTTGGCGGCGACGTAGCCCGCCATGCCGCCATGTCGGTCGAGATGGTCGGGCGTGATGTTGAGCAGCACGGCGACGTCGAAGCGCAGATGCTCGACCAGTTCGAGCTGGTAGGACGACATCTCGAGCACGTAGATGCCGTCCTTGCCGAGCATGGCGAAATCGAGCACCGGTTGGCCGAGATTGCCGCCGACTTCGACCTTGCGCCCGGCCTGGCGCAGCATGTGGCCGATCAGCGCCGTCGTGGTCGACTTGCCGTTGGTGCCGGTGATGCCGACGAAACGCGCGCCCTGGCCGTCCTGCGCCACCGCTCGCGCCAGCAATTCGATATCGCCGATGATCGGCTTGTGCGCCTGCCGGGCGCGGGTCGCCACCGGATGCGGGCTGGGCCAGGTGTGGGGAATGCCGGGGCTGATGACCAGCGCGTCCAGCGCCGACCAGTCGGCCTGCAGCGGATCGCCGACGCTCAGGCCGGCCTCCTGGGCCGCGCGTCGCTTGTCGGCATTGTCGTCCCAGGCGAGATGCTCGATGCCGGCCGACTGCAGGGCGCGCGCCGTCGCCAGGCCGGAGCGAGCCAGCCCCAGCACGGCGAAACGCGAATTCTGCAGCGGCGCGAGGTCGATCATCGTCACCTCAGCTTCAAGGTCGAAAGACCTGCCAGGGCGAGAATCGACGCGATGATCCAGAACCGGATGACCACGGTCGGTTCGGCCCAGCCTTTCTTCTCGAAATGGTGGTGCAGCGGCGCCATGCGGAAGACGCGGCGGCCGGTAAGTTTGAACGAGATCACCTGCACGATGACCGAGACGGTCTCGAGCACGAAGACGCCGCCGACGATCGCCAGCACCAGCTCGTGCTTGGTGATGACGGCGACCGAACCCAGCGCGCCGCCCATCGACAGCGAGCCGGTGTCGCCCATGAAGATCATGGCCGGCGGCGCGTTGTACCAGAGGAAACCAAGGCTGGCGCCGACCAGCGCGGCGCAGAACACACTGAGCTCGCCCGCGCCCGGCACGGCATGGAGCTGCAGGTAGTTGGCGAACACCGCATTGCCGACCAGGTACGAGATCAGCCCGAACACGCCCGACGCGATCATCACCGGCACGATGGCCAGCCCGTCGAGCCCGTCGGTCAGGTTCACCGCGTTGGACGCGCCGACCATCACCAGCACGGCGAAGGGCAGGAAGAAGAACGACAGGTTGATCAGCACCGTCTTGAGGAACGGCACCGCAAGCTGGTTGCGCAGCCCCTCGGGCGAGGCATCCATGATCAGCCAGGCGGCGACCAGTGCGATGGCAATGGCGGCCAGCAGCTTGATCTTCCCCGGCACGCCCTTCGAGTTGCGCTTGGTCACCTTCATGTAGTCGTCGGCGAAGCCGATCATGCCGAAACCGGTGGTGACCAGCAGCGTGATCCAGACGAAGCGGTTGGTCAGGTCGGCCCACAGCAGGGTGCCGCCCGACAGCGCCAGCAGGATCAGGAACCCGCCCATGGTCGGCGTGCCCTTCTTGCTGAAATGCGTCTCCGGCCCGTCCTCGCGGATCGGCTGCCCCATCTGCTGGCGCGAGCGCAGCATCGAGATGATGCGCGTGCCGAACAGGAAGGAGATCAACAGGGCGGTGATCACGGCCGCGCCCGAGCGGAAGGTGATGTAGCGCACCAGATTGAGCGGCCCGAATTCGTCCGCGAGCGGCAGCAGCAGGTGGTAGAGCATCAGCCCTGCCCTCCTTTTGCCTGCGTGCCCAAAGCCTGGATTGCCTCGACGATCGGCTTCATTTTCGAACCCAGCGATCCCTTGACGGTGACGACGTCGCCGGCGCGCAGGGTCGACCCCAGAAGCGGAACCAGCGCGGCGGAATTTTCGGCATGCGCGCCGCGGCGGGCGGCGGGCAGGGCGCGATGCAGATTGGCCATCAGCGGCCCGCAGCTCAGCACGACATCGATGCCGGCCCGGTCGATGTCCGGCGCCAGCCCGGCATGCAGGGCCGGCGAGTCCGGCCCCAGTTCGAGCATGTCGCCCAGGATCGCGATGCGTCGGCCACCCTTGCCGGGCGCCGTCGCGGCCAGTACGGCGAAGGCGGCGCGCATGGCGACGGGGCTGGCGTTGTAGCTTTCGTCGATCAGCTGCAGTTCGCCATCGGCCAGCGTGATGCGATGGCGTGCGCCGCGGCCGGCCATGGCGGAGACGGTGGCGAGCGAGCGGGCGGCGGCGTCGATATCGGCGCCCAGCGCGTCGGTGGCGGCCAGAACGGCGAGGCTGTTGATCACCCAATGGGCGCCGGCGGCGCCGACGCGATAGACGAGATCGCGGCCGCGATAGCGCGCCCGCACGTCGCTGCCCTCGGCGGCGACGCTGGAATCGATCAGCTGCATGTCGGCGTCGGGGTGGCGGCCGAAGCCGATCACCGTGTCGATGCCATAGTCGCCAGCCAGTTCGACCAGCCGCGCAAAATAGGAGTTGTCGCGGCTGAAAATGGCGATGCCGCCCTTCATGCCGGCCATGATCGACGCCTTCTCGCGCGCGATCTCGTCGACCGAGCCGAAATTCTCCAGATGCACCGCGCCGATCGTCGTGATGACGGCGACATGCGGCTGCGCCTGGCGCGACAGCGGTTCGATCTCGCCGGGATGGTTGGTGCCGATCTCGATTACGGCGTAGCGCGCCGAGCGCGGCACGCGGGCCAGGGTCAGCGGCACGCCGATATGGTTGTTGTAGGAAGCGGCACTCGCCGAAGTCGGCGCCTGCGCCGACAGCACGTGACGCAGCGCTTCCTTGGTGCTGGTCTTGCCCACCGAACCCGTCACGGCGACGAAGCGGGCTTCGCTGCGCTGGCGCGCGGCCGCACCCAACGCTTCGAGCGCGACCTGCGTGTCGTCGACGCCCAGCAGGGGGCGGTCGGCGCCGACGCCGAGCGGCACGCGATCGACCAGGGCCGCGACCGCGCCGCGATCGAGTGCCGAAGCGACGTAGTCGTGACCGTCATTGGCGCCATGCAGCGCCACGAAGAGATCGCCCGGCTGCAAGGTGCGCGAATCGATCGACGCGCCGGTCGCCTGCCAGTCGGCATTGCCGTTGAGCCGGCCGCCGGTGGCGGCGGCCGCTTCGCGCGCGGTCCAGAGCGGTTCGGCGTTCATGCCGCACCTGCCTGCCGCAAGGCTTCCCGCGCCACTTCGACGTCGTCGAAGGGCAGCACCGTCGTGCCGACGGTCTGGCCGGGCTCGTGGCCCTTGCCGGCGACGATCAGCGCGTCGCCGGCGCGCAATTCCTTCACCGCCGCGGCGATGGCTTCGTGACGGTCGCCGATCTCGCGCAGATTGGTCGCGCCCGGCGCGCCGGCCAGCACCGCCTGGCGAATGGCGGCAGCGTCCTCGGTGCGCGGATTGTCGTCGGTCAGGATGGCGAGATCGGCCAGGCGCGCGGCGATGCCGCCCATGATCGGCCGCTTGCCGGCATCGCGATCGCCGCCGCAGCCGAACACCACGACAAGCCGGCCCGTCACATGCGGACGCAGGGCGCGGATCACCGTCTCGAGCGCATCGGGCGTATGGGCGTAGTCGACATAGACCGGCGCGCCCTCGTCGGTGCTGCCGACATGCTGCAGCCGGCCGGGCGCGCCTTCGAGCGTCGCAAGCGCTGTAATGGCGCGGTCGAGATCGATGTCCTCGCTCAGCGCCAGCCCGAGGGCCGCCAGCACGTTGGCCGCCTGGTAGGCGCCGACGAGATTGAGTTCGACCTCGCCGGCGCGACCCAGAACGTCGAGAACGAGGTGCTGGCCATGCGCGGTCATCCGGGTCGAAACCAGCTTGAGTTCGACGCCCTGCGCGCCGTAGCGCAGCAGGCGATGGCCGCGGGCGCGGCACATGTCGACCAGCTTCCCGGCTTCCGGGGTATCGGCATTGATCACCGCCGTGGCGCCGGCCGGCAGCAGGTCGGCGAACAGCCGCGCCTTGGCGGCGAAATACGCGTCCATGGTGCCGTGATAGTCGAGATGGTCGCGCGAAAGGTTGGTGTATGCGGCGGCGGCGAAACGAATGCCGTCAAGCCGCCGCTGCTCCAGCCCGTGCGAAGAGGCTTCGAGCGCCAGATGATCGACGCCCGCTCTGGCCAGTTCGGCCATGTCGCGATGCATGGCGACCGGATCGGGCGTCGTCAGCCCGCCAGCGCGGTTGAGGACCGGCGACACCAGGCCCAGCGTTCCCATGCTCGCCGCCCGTATGCCCATGGCCTGCCACAGGCTGCGCGTGAAATGCGCCACCGAAGACTTGCCGTTGGTGCCGGTAACGGCGGCGACTACGCGCGGCTGCACGCCGTAGAAACCGGCGGCGAACCGCGCCAGCGCCTGACGCGCATCCTGCGCCCCCACCAGCGCCAGGTCGGCGGCGACGCCGGCGGCGCTTT
>JBDZUM010000149.1:0-7574 GCA_040255215.1 Rhodospirillaceae bacterium | reverse complement strand
GGCCTGTTCCGGCCGCTCGACCGCGCCGCCTTCGTCGAGAAGATCACCAACATCAACGTGCCGCCGCGCTTCGGCGACTGGCGCGTCATCAACGCCCAGGCGCTGGTGACCGGCGCCGCGCAGCTGCAGCCCGACGGCCGTCTGCGCGTCGAGTTCCGCCTGTGGGACGTCACGGTCGGCCAGCAGATGACCGGGCTGGCCTATTTCACCCAGCCGCAGAACTGGCGCCGCATCGCCCACATCATCTCGGACGCCATCTACAAGCGCATGACGGGCGAGGACGGCTATTTCGACACCCGCATCGTCTACGTCGCCGAAAGCGGCCCGGTTACCCAGCGCGTCAAGCGGCTGGCGATCATGGACCAGGACGGATTCAACCATCGCTATCTGACCGACGGGCGCAGCCTGGTGCTGACGCCGCGCTTCTCGCCGACCCTGCAGGAGATCACCTATCTCTCCTACAGCGGCGACCAGCCGCGCGTTTACATCTACAACGTCGATACCGGCCGCCAGGAAGTGCTCGGCGAATTCCCCGGCATGACCTTCGCACCGCGCTTCTCGCCCGATGGCAACCGCGTCGCCATGAGCCTCGCCGCCGACGGCAACTCCGAGGTCTACACGATGGACGTGCGCACCAAGCGCGTGCAGCGTCTGACCAACCATCCCTCGATCGACACTTCGCCCAGCTTTTCGCCGGACGGCGCGCGCATCGTCTTCAACTCCGATCGCGGCGGCAGCCAGCAGCTTTACGTGATGAACGCCGACGGCAGCGATCCGCGGCGCATCAGCCAGGGGCAGGGGCGCTACGCCACGCCGGTCTGGTCGCCGCGCGGCGATCTGATCGCCTTCACCAAAATCTTCCAGGGCAAATTCTATATCGGCGTCATGCGCTCGGACGGCACGGGCGAACGCCTGTTGACGGAGAGCTTCCTGGATGAAGGCCCCACCTGGGCGCCGAACGGTCGCGTGCTGATGTTCTTCCGCCAGTCGCCGCAGGGCGCCGGCGGTCGCGGCGGCGGCGTGCGTCTCTACAGCGTCGACCTTACCGGGTCCAACGAGCGTCAGGTCGTCACGCCGACCGATGCTTCGGACCCGGCATGGTCGCCGCTGATCCCCCAATAGAGGAGGTTCGCGACACCGAAACCGGGCCTCGCTTGATTTGGGTTAGTAGAGTGGTATAGTCCGCGCGCTTCTTCGCTGATGACGCGCAGACTGTCGTCTAAGGCACTGACAGTGCTGATTAAAATTCGCTCAGTGATGGGCAAAACATTGGCGGAATGCAACCTCCGCATACAAGGAGAATGAGACGATGCGCGTAAAGATTCTTGGCCTGCTCGCCGCCGTGCTGCTGGTTGCGGCTTGCGAAACCACCCCGCCGCCTGCGTCGCAGTCGGCGACCAATCCGGGCACCGTCACCGCGACGCCGGGTTCCCAGGCCGACTTCTCGCAGAACGTCGGCGATCGGGTGTTCTTCGACTACGACAGCTTCCAGCTGACCCAGGAAGCGCGCCAGACTCTGGTGCGCCAGGCCGCCTGGCTGAAGCAGTACGGCAACTGGCGCATCACCGTCGAAGGCCATGCCGACGAGCGCGGCACGCGCGAGTACAACCTGGCGCTCGGCGAGCGTCGCGCGTCTTCGGTGCGCGCCTTCCTGATCTCGCAGGGCATCCCGGCCAATCGCGTCGCAACCATCAGCTACGGCAAGGAACGTCCTGCCGTCGCCGGCTCGACCGAACAGGCCTATTCGCAGAATCGTCGCGGTGTGACGGTACTGTCGAACTGACCGGGCTTTCGGCCTGACGGCCGGCCGCGCCGCGAAAAACGGGGCGTCGGACGCAAGCGATCGCGACAGCGATGCGGGCGTCCAACGCCTTATTTTTGGCCGGATTTTTACGGTATATAATCGTTTATTGCGGTTTGCTTCTGCCCGAGGACGCCAGTCCGACAGCGCACGCGTCCGGGCGCACAGCATGAGGGATTGATCATGGTCCATGGTTTCCAACAGGCGCTGGCGGGTTTCGCCGGCCTCACCGCCCTGGCGCTTGCCGGCATTGCCGCCAGCACGCCGGCGCGGGCACAGACCGTGGAGGATCGCCTGCTGCGGCTGGAGCGCGAGATGCAGAACATCGAGCGCAAGGTCTACACCTCCGACGCGCCGATGACGCTGACCGGCCGCTCGGGCGATTCGGTCCAGATCGCCCAGGCCGGCAATTACGCGGTGCAGGATCGCATGAACGGGCTGGAGCGGCAGATGACGGTCCTGACCGGTCAGGTCGAGGAGCTCGAGATCAGGCTGCAGCAGCTCACCGCCCGCATCGAGAAGATGACCACCGATTTCGAGTTCCGCCTCAGCCAGCTCGAAGGCGGCGCGCCGCCGGCTGCCGGCGGTGCGGCTGCCGGGCAGGGGCCGTCGCAGGCTTCCGTCGCGCCGCCGCCGCGCGGCCAGCCGCTGACGCTGCCGTCGACTGCGCCGCTCACCCAGCCGCAGAATCAGCCCCAGACGCAGCCTGCACCGCAGGCGGGCGTGCTGCGGCCGCCGCAGCCGGGCCAGACCTACACGCCCTCGGTCGCGCCGCCGCCGCAACCGCAGGCGACGCAGCAGGCCGCCGCGCCGGCCGGTGGCACGGTCGAGCAGCAATACGATGCCGCCCAGCAGATGCTGCGCGCCGGCCAGTACGCCAGCGCCGAGCAGACCCTGCGCAACATCGTCGCGAAGAACCCGCGCCACCAGCTGGCGCCCAGCGCGCAGTACTGGCTCGGCGAGACCTTCTACGTGCGCCAGGACTACCAGCAGGCTTCGGTCGCCTTCGCCGACGGCTACAAGAACTATCCCAAGGGCAACAAGGCGCCCGATTCGCTGCTCAAGCTCGGCATGTCGCTGGCGGCGATGAACAAGAACGAGGACGCCTGCGCCGTCTACGACCGGCTGGCCAAGGAATATCCCGGCGCGCCCGAAATCGTGCGCCGCCGCGCCACCGAGGAAAAGCGGAAGAGCCGTTGCCGCTGACGGCCACAGCCCGTCGCCCAGCCGGCCGCGTGCCGGCTGGCGACGCTGCGTCCGCCGCCGTTATCCAGGCGGTTTCCCCCGCCGAGTTCGCTGCCGCCATGGCGCGGTTCGGTCCATTCGAATCCGATCCCGCTCTTGCCGTCGCCGTTTCCGGCGGTCGCGACAGCCTGGCGCTGGCGCTGCTGGCGCATGACTGGGCGCGCGCCCGCGGCGGCAGCGTGCTGGCGCTGATCGTCGATCACGGCCTGCGCGCCGGCTCGGCGGAGGAGGCGGCGCGCGTCGCCGCGCTGCTGCGCGATCGCGGCATCGAGACGGAAATCCTGCGCTGGGAGGCGCCGCGTCCGGTTACTGGCATCAGCGAAGCCGCCCGCGCCGCCCGTTACGCTCTGCTCGAACGCCGTTGCAGCGCGCGCGGCATCCTGCATCTGCTGCTGGGTCATCAGGCGGGCGATCAGGCGGAGACGATCCTGCTGCGTCTGGCCGATGCTTCCGGACCCGAAGGGCTTGCCGGCATGGCGGCTGTCGTCGAGCGCTCTGACTTGCGCCTCCTACGCCCATTGCTGGGTTTCGCCCGTGCCCGTCTTGCGGCAACGGTGAACGCCCATGGCCTGCACTGGATCGACGATCCGTCAAACGAGCGGCTCGACTTCGCCCGCATCCGTGCCCGCCGCGCGCTCGACAGCGAGACGATCGAGGCGCTGCGGGACAGCGGCGCGCATTTCGTCGCCCTGCGCGGCGCCATCGAAGGCCGGCTGGCGTCGATCGCCGTCGATTGCGTCAGTGCCGATCCGCGCGGCTTCGCCTGGCTGGCGCGTGCGCCGTTTCTTGCCTTGCCGCAAAGCCTGGCCTTGCGTCTGCTCGGCCGTCTGGCCGCGCTCTATGGTGGCCGCCATTATCCGCCGCGCCGCGCCGGGCTGGTGCGGGCGCTGGCCGAGCTTGCCGCTGGCCGCAACGCCGTCGCCGGCGGCTGCCGTTTCCTGCCGCGCGGCGGGCGCATTCTGGTCTGCCGCGAGGCCGGCGCCATTGCCGCCATCGGTGCGGGGCCGGGCCCGCTGCTGTGGGACAACCGCTACGCCATCGACCTACCGCAAGCCGGACGGGTCGCGGCGCTGGGCGAGGCCGGACGGCGCATTGCCTTGCGCCACGGTGTGCAGATGCTGCGCCTGATGCCGGCGCCGGTCGCCGCGGCCCTGCCGGCGCTTTACCGCGACGAGGCCCCCATCGCCCTGTTTCTGCCCGGTCCACCGGGGCAAATGGCGGCAATCGGCGGCAGCGGCGGCGGTGGACGCGCCGTGGCCGCGCCTGCTAGCCTGATCTTTCGCCCGGCCGATTTCCGGCCGGCGCATAGGCTGGCGGCGGCGCCCTGGGTCGGAAACCCGTAGAACGGCGCTTGTTTTGACTGCCTGCAAGCCTATTTAGAATGAGTTGAAAGTGTCGAGAGAGCGAGGCCGGCCGTGAACATCTTTGGACGCAATCTTGCCCTCTGGGTGGTGATCGGCCTGCTGCTGCTGGCGCTGTTCCAGATGTTCAACACCTCGGGCAGGAGCACCGGCAGCACCACCATCGACTATTCCGAGTTCGTCGCCGCCGTCGAGCGCGGCCAGGTGTCCAACGTCACCATCCGCGGTTCGGAGATCACCGGCAATTACGGCGATTCCGGCTCCAACGCCGGCGGCTCCTTCGTCACCTACGCGCCCAACGATCCGACCCTGATCCCCTCGCTCAAGGGCAAGGTCAAGATCAAGGTCATGCCGCCCGACGAGGGCGTCGGCCCCGTGCTGGGCACGATCCTGAACTGGCTGCCGCTGCTGGTGCTGATCGGCGTCTACATCTTCTTCATGCGCCAGATGCAGGGCGGCGGCCGCGGCGCCATGGGCTTCGGCAAGTCCAAGGCCCGGCTGCTGACCGAGAAGGTCGGCCGCGTCACCTTCGACGACGTCGCCGGCATCGACGAGGCCAAGAGCGAGCTCGAGGAGATCGTTGACTTCCTGAAGGACCCGCAGAAGTTCCAGCGGCTCGGCGGCAAGATCCCCAAGGGCTGTCTGCTGGTCGGCCCGCCGGGCACCGGCAAGACTTTGCTGGCCCGCGCCATCGCCGGCGAGGCCAACGTGCCGTTCTTCACCATCTCCGGCTCCGACTTCGTCGAGATGTTCGTCGGCGTCGGCGCGTCGCGCGTGCGCGACATGTTCGAGCAGGCCAAGAAGAACGCGCCCTGCATCATCTTCATCGACGAGATCGACGCGGTCGGCCGCCATCGCGGCGCCGGCCTCGGCGGCGGCAACGACGAGCGCGAGCAGACGCTGAACCAGCTGCTGGTCGAGATGGACGGCTTCGAGGCCAACGAAGGCGTCATCCTGATCGCCGCCACCAACCGTCCCGACGTGCTCGATCCCGCGCTGCTGCGGCCCGGCCGTTTCGACCGCCAGGTCGTCGTGCCCAATCCGGACGTCTCGGGCCGCGAGAAGATCCTCAAGGTCCACATGCGCAAGGTGCCGCTGGCGCCCGACGTCGAGCCCCGGGTCATCGCCCGCGGCACGCCCGGCTTCTCCGGCGCCGATCTCGCCAACCTGGTCAACGAGGCCGCCTTGCGCGCCGCCCGCGCCGGCAAGCGCCTGGTCACCATGGTCGATTTCGAGGCCGCCAAGGACAAGGTCATGATGGGCGCCGAGCGCCGCTCCATGGTCATGACCGAGGAGGAGAAGGCGCTGACCGCCTATCACGAGGCCGGCCACGCGCTGATCATGCTGCACGCCAAGGGCCACGATCCGCTGCACAAGGTGACGATCATCCCGCGCGGCCGCGCGCTCGGCCTCACCATGTGGCTGCCCGAGCGCGACAAGCTCTCGCTGACCCGCACCGAGATCGAGGCCAAGCTGGCGTCGATGTTCGGCGGCCGGGTCGCCGAGGAGCTGGTGTTCGGCCTGGAGAACGTCACCACCGGCGCCTCCGACGACATCCGGCAGGCGACCAACCTGGCGCGCCGCATGGTCACCGAGTTCGGCTTCTCCGACAAGCTGGGGCCGCTGCGTTACAGCGAGAACGAGGAGGAAGTGTTCCTCGGCCATTCGGTGACGCAGCGCAAGAACCTGTCCGACGCCACCGCGCACCTGATCGATCAGGAGATCCGCCGCTTCGTCGAGCAGGGCGAGCACAGCGCGCGCCGCATCCTGACCGAGAATCTCGACGACCTGCACAAGATCGCCAAGGCGCTGCTTGAGTACGAGACCCTGTCGGGCGACGAGGTCAAGGGCCTGCTGCGCGGCGAACCGATCCGCCGCAACGAGGACGGCGACATGCCCGGCCCGCGCCGGCGCTCCTCGGTGCCGCCCACGGGCGCCGCGCCCAAGGCGCCGCCCGGTGGCTTCACCCCGGAGCCCGCGCCCGGCACCTAGAAACAAAGGCCCCGAAAGGGGCCTTTCGTTTATGTTGCGCCGATGACCCTGTCCTTCGCCGGCCTGACCCTGGATCGCCCGCATCTGATGGGCATCCTCAACGTCACGCCCGATTCCTTTTCCGACGGCGGCGCGCATGCCGACCCGGTCGCCGCCGGCATGCGTCTGGCCGCCGAAGGCACGGCCATCGTCGATGTCGGCGGCGAGAGCACGCGCCCCGGCGCCGTGCCGGTCGATCCCGACGAGGAGCAGCGCCGCGTGCTGCCCGTCATCGCCGCTCTGGCGCGCGAGAAAATCCGCGTTTCGGTCGACACCCGCTACGCCGCCACCATGCGCGCCGCCATTGTGGCCGGTGCGGCCATCGTCAACGACGTTTCCGGCCTGACCCACGATCCGCGATCGCTCGCCGTCGTCGCCGACAGCGACGCCTGCGTCGTGCTGATGCACATGCGCGGCACGCCGGCCGACATGGCGCGGCACACCGACTACGACGATGTCGTCGACGAGGTCGCCGCCTGGCTCGAGCAGCGGATCGGAGCCTGCGAGCGGGCCGGCATCGCCCGCCATCGCCTCGCCATCGATCCCGGCATCGGCTTCGCCAAGACCCATGCCCAGAGCCTCGAGATCCTGCGCCACCTCGACCGCTTCCGGAACATCGGCCTGCCGCTGGTGATCGGCGCCTCGCGCAAGGGCTTCCTGAAATCGCTGGGCGGCGGCGACACGCCCGCCGACCGGCTGGCCGCCTCGCTGGCGGTGGCGCTGCACGCCGCTTCGGCTGGCGCCCATATCCTGAGAGTCCACGACGTCGCCGACACCGCGCGCGCCCTGGCCGTGGCCTCGGCGCTGCGGGCGGAGTAGAGTGCGCGCCATGACACGGAGATTTTTCGGCACCGACGGCGTACGCGGCCGAGCCAATGCCGAGCCGATGACGGCCGAGACGGCATTGAAGCTGGGCATGGCGGCCGGACTGGCGTTCGCGCGCGGCGACCATCGCCATCAGGTGGTGATCGGCAAGGATACGCGCCTGTCCGGCTACCTGATCGAACCGGCACTGACGGCGGGTTTCGTTTCGATCGGCATGGACGTGGTGCTGCTTGGCCCGGTGCCGACGCCGGCGGTGTCGATGCTGACGCGCTCGCTGCGCGCCGATCTCGGGGTGATGATCTCCGCCTCGC
>JBDZUM010000235.1:0-1712 GCA_040255215.1 Rhodospirillaceae bacterium | reverse complement strand
AACCACCGACACTGCGATTTTCAGTCGCATGCTCTACCAACTGAGCTACCTGGGCACATCGACGACGCCCGGCCTTAAGCCGGCGCGGTCCCGTTTGGGACGCCCGCTTATAATGGAGATGCCGGGCAGTGTCCAGCATGCAGAGAATGGCGAAAAAGCCATTGCTTTCCGATGCTTGGCGCGACAATCCCGCCCTCAGCGCTCCTCGCCGCCATCGCCGCCGCCGTCCTCCGGAACAGGCTCGCCGGGAATGGCGTAGCCTTCCTTCAGCCAGCGGCCCATGTCGATCTCGGCGCAACGTTTGGAACAGAACGGCCGGAACGCCTGCACCTGTTCCTTGCCGCAGATCGGGCAGCCGGCGGGCTTGACGAGGCGAAGGCGGGGGGACTTGCTCATGACGGCCGCCATCCTGAATCCGATCGCCGCAACGCTCAACCCCCGACCCGAGCGATCATTCGAAATCCGATGCCTTGTCGCCGAGGAGAAACCGCGGGCCGGCCCCTGCCCGCGCCGCGCGGTCCTGCGGATTGTAGAGGGCGCAGTTCTTCAGCGACAGGCAGCCGCAGCCGATGCAGCCATCCAGCAGATCGCGCGTGCGCTCCAGCATCGCGATCCGCGCCTCGAGCGCGGCGCGCAGGCGGGTGCTAATCGCGCGCCAGTCCTTCTGGGTCGGCGCCCGCCCGTCCGGCAGGGTCGCCAGTTCCGTCTCGATCTCGGCGATCGACAGCCCGAGGCGCTGCGCGATCAGCGCGAAGGACAGCCGGCGCAGATCCGAGCGCAGAAAGCGGCGCTGGTTGCCCGCGGTGCGGATCGGACGCACCAGGCCGCGCGCCTCGTAGAAGCGGATCGCGGAGACGGACAGGCCGGTGCGCCGGGCCAGTTCGCCGATCGTCAGCAGGGGCGGTTGGGGCATTCGCCACGGCCTCCATTAATAGCTTGACCTCAACTTAACTTGAGGTCGTATGCTTGGCAAACCGAAACGCCCCGCAACGACAAGGAGCACCTGGCATGGCCGCGCTGAGACTCGAGCATGTCAACGTCACCGTTCGCGATCCCGCGCGCACCGCGCGCCTGATGCAGGAGCTGTTCGACTGGCGCATTCGCTGGCAGGGCGCCGCGCGCGACGGCGGCAGCACCATCCATGTCGGCGCCGATCGACACTATCTCGCGCTCTATACCGGCCGCGATGCCGCCTACGATGATGCCGATTTCGCCAAGGGCCGGCCGCTCAACCATATCGGCGTCGAAGTCGACGATCTCGACGCCACCGAAGCGCGCGTCGTCGCCGCCGGGTTGAAGCCCTTCTCGCACGACGATTACGTACCCGGACGCCGGTTCTACTTCCTCGATCCCGACGGCATCGAATACGAAATCGTCAGCTATCGCTGATCGGCGTCGCCAATCGCCGCCAACAGGGTCGGGCCGCGACGAGCGCGCGTCATTTCGACCAGCCCCAGGCGCGTCCAGCCGATCACCTGGCTGGGCAGCGGATCCTCGGCCAGCAGCGAGGCCAGCCGGCCCAGCACGCGATCCCGGTCCGCCGCCTGGCGCAGGGTGATGAAGTCGATCACCACCGCGCCGCCGATATTGCGCAGGCGCAGTTGCTGGGCGACGACCTCGGCGGCTTCCAGGTTCACCGCCAGCGCGTTGCGGGCGCTGCCGCTGTCGACGTCGATCGCCGTCAGCGCCCGCGTCGTCTCGATGCTGATCGA
>JBDZUM010000148.1:6096-7681 GCA_040255215.1 Rhodospirillaceae bacterium | reverse complement strand
AGGCCGAGCGCGCGGCGGGCCACGTTGAACCAGTGATTGAGCCGCAGCGCCATGTTGTAGGCCCAGTCGCCCAGCAGCGCGAGCCACTTGGCGTAGCGCACCACGCCGTCGAACTCGTCGCCGTGCAGCACCAGGTAGCGCCGGCCGTCGGCGCCCTCGTGGATCGCCTCGCGCATCACCTGCACGCCGCCGAAATTGAGGCCGCAATAGTCGCGCGCCGCCTCGTCGTGGTTGCCGGGCACGTAGATCACCCTGGTGCCCTTGCGCGCCTTGCGCAGGATCTTCTGGACCACGTCGTTGTGCGACTGGGCCCAGAACCAGGAGCGCTTCAGGCGCCAGCCGTCGACGATGTCGCCGACCAGATAGAGAAAGTCGCTCTCGTGGTGCTTGAGGAAATCGAGCAGCAACTCGGCCTGGCAGCCGCGCGTGCCGAGATGGATGTCGGAGAGGAAGATGGCGCGGCAGCGGCGGGCGGCGGCATTGGGAGCTTCATCGGTGGCGCTCCCGAATTCCGCTGGGGATAATTCTGTGGACGCGAAGCTCATTGCGCGTCTATCTATCCCAACATCTGGTGCAGAACAATGAATCGATCATGAATATTGTAAAACAAAAGTGAAACTGTGCCGTAATCGAAGCGAAACATTTCCGTAATAATGAAGACGGAACCGGGACAGGACATGGAAAATCGGCGGCGGCTGGCGCGGTCCGAGACATGAAGGCGCGCATCATCTTCAACCCGACGGCCGGACGGCGCCGGTTGCGCCTGCTCGACGAGGTGCTGGCCGGTCTGCGTCGCCGGGGTGTGGATATCGAGCTGACGCCGACCTCAGGCCGCGGCGATGCCGAGCGCCTGGCGGCCGCGGTGGCGCCGGACGAGCTGGCGGTCGCGGCCGGCGGCGACGGCACCATCAACGAGGCGGTCAACGGCCTGATGCAGGCGCGGGCGCAGGGGCGCGCGGCGGCGGCGCTGGGGCTGATCCCGCTCGGCACCGCCAACGTGCTGGCGCGCGAGATCGGCCTGAAACTCGACGCGGCCTCGATCGCCGCCGCCCTGTGCGGCCCGGCGGAGATCGCCTTCCGGCCCGGCCGGCTGCGCTCGGCGGCGGGCGCGCGGCATTTCGCCATGATGGCCGGGGTGGGCTTCGATGCCGACGTCGTCTCGCGCGTCGACCTGCGGATCAAGCGGCTGCTGGGCAAGGGCGCCTATGCGCTGGCATCGGCCGACCGGTTGCGCGCCTATCGCCCGCATCTGTTCCGCCTCGGCCTCGATGGCGCGCCGTTCCAGGCGGCTTCGGCGGTGATCTCCCGCGGGCGGCACTATGCCGGCCCCTATGTCTGCGCGCCCGATGCCTCGCTGTCGCGGCCCGAACTGCATGTCTGCCTGTTCGAGCGGCCGGGGCGGCTGTCGGTGCTGCGCTACGGCGCGGCGCTGCTGGGCGACCGGCTGGCCCAGGCGCGGCATTATCGCGTGGTGCGGGCGCGGCAGGTCGAGGTTCTGGGCGACGACCGCCAGGTGGTGCAGGCCGACGGCGACATCGTCGCCGCCCTGCCGCTGATCGCCGACGTGGCCGAGGAGGCGATCAGG
>JBDZUM010000148.1:0-5996 GCA_040255215.1 Rhodospirillaceae bacterium | reverse complement strand
CCCAGCCGGCGCAGCACGTCCTGCATCTCGACGACATCGGTGGCCGACAGCGGCGGCTCGGCCCAGCTCTGGACCGCGGTCATGCCGGGCCGGCCGGCGATGCGCTCGGACAGGATCGAAACGGCCAGGCCATAGAGCAGCGAGCGGTTCCAGCGCAGGATGACCTTGAAGTTGGGCAGCAGCAGGAAGGCCGGCCCGCGCCAGCCGGCCGGCAGGCCGATGGCGGTCCTCTGGTCGGCCGGGCCGAGCGGCTGGCCGTCGACGCGGCGCACGCCCAGCGCGGCCCATTCGGCGTTGGTCTTCTCGATCGAGGGATCGGCCTGGTCGAAGGGGAAGCTTTGCGGCAGCACGACTTCGTGCGCCGCCGGCTCGCCCGGCCGCCAGCCGCTGTTGCGCAGGAAATTGGCCGACGAGGCGAAGACGTCGGGCAGCGAGCGGAACAGATCGCGCCGGCCGTCGCCGTCGTAGTCGATGGCGTTGCCGGTGAAGGTCGAGGGCATGAACTGGGTGTTGCCGAAGGCGCCGGCCCAGGAGCCTTTCATGGCGGTGGCGTCGATGCGGTCGACGGCCATCATGCGCAGCGCCTCGACCAGCTCGGCGGCGAAGAATTTCGAACGCCGCTCGTCGCAGGCCAGGGTGGCCAGCGAACGAATGGTCGAGTAGTCGCCCATGATGGCGCCGTAGTTGGTTTCCAGGCCCCAGAAGGCGACCAGCACCTCGGGCTGCACGCCGTACTGGGCCTGCACGCGGGCCAGCAGCGGGGCGTGCTGCGCCAGCATCTGCCGGCCGGTGGCGACGCGCTGGTCGGACACGGCGTTGCCGAGATAGCGCCAGAAGCTGAGCAGGAACTCGGGCTGGCGGCGGTCGAGCTCGATGACCTTGGGATCGGCGGCCGTGACGCCGGCAAAGGCGCGCTGCACGACGTTGCGCGGGATGCCGCGGCTCATGGCGTCGGTCTGCAGGTTCGCCACGCAGGCGCGGAAGGCGGTCGGATCGAGAGCGGCGGAAACCGGTTCGCCGGCGCCGGACAGACCCGAGGCGGGCGTCTGCGGCGCGGTCTGCAGTCCCGATTGCTGGGCCTGGGCGGTGCAGCCGCCGAGGGCGGCCAGGAACAGCAAGGCGATGACGCGGCTCATCCCGTTGTTACGGATGGCGGACGAGGACGGTTCCATGCCGGCAGAGAGAAAACCCATCACTGACCGGCCACCGTCATGCCGTCGACGCGCAGGGTCGGCGCGTCCATGCCGCTCTTGTAGACGAGGTCGCTGGCGGGGGTGAGGCGCATGAACATGTCCTTCAGGTTGCCGGCGACGGTGAGGCCGCTGACCGGATAGGTGAAGCGACCGTTCTCGATCCAGAAGCCGGAGGCGCCGCGGCTGTAGTCGCCGGTCACGCCGTTGACGCCGAAGCCGATCAGGTCGGTGATGTAGAGGCCCGACTTGATGTCGCCGATCAGCTGCTTCGCCGAGATCTTGCCCGGCGCCAGCGACAGGTTGGCGGCGGCGGGCGAGGGCGGGCCCGAGGTGCCGCGCGAGGCGTGGCCGGTCGGCTGCAGGCCGAGCTGCCAGGCCGACGCCAGATCGAGCAGCCAGGTGGTCAGTACGCCGTCGTCGATCAGGTTGCGTTTGACCGTCGGCAGGCCCTCGGCGTCGAACGGGCGCGAGCGCAGGCCACGCTTCAGATGCGGATCGTCGATCACGCGCAGACCGCTGGCGAAAACCTGCTTGCCGAGCCTGTCCTTGAGGAAGGAGGTGCCGCGGGCGATCGCCTTGCCGTTGATGGCGCCGATCAGATGCCCCAGCAGCCCGCCCGAGACGCGCGGATCGTAGACCACCGGTACCTTGGCGCTTTTCGGCACGCGCGGCTTGAGGCGGGCGACGGCGCGGCGGCCGGCCGTGCGGCCGACTTCGGCGGCCGGCATCAGATCCTTCAGATAGATCGCGCTGGTCCATTCGTAGTCGCGTTCCATGCCGGTGTCGCGGCCGGCGATGACCGAGGCCGACAGCGAACTGCCGCCGCGCTCATAGGCGCCGGCGAAGCCGTTGCTGGCGACGATGGCGACCTGGCTGCGCGACCAGCCGGCTTCCGCGCCCTCCGAATTGGTTACGCCCCTGACGGCGCGGGCGGCGTCCTCGGCCTCGGCGCACAGTTCGAGCAGGTGCTCAGCGCTGGGCTCGTGCGGATCGACCAGGTCGAGCTCCGGCCACGAGGTGGCGAGCTGGCCGGGCTCGGCGATGCCGCACCACGGATCTTCAGGGACCGCGTGCGCCATGGCGACGGCGCGCTGCGCCAGATCTGCCAGCGCCTGTTTCGAGAAATCGTTAGTCGAGACCATGGCCTGGCGCTTGCCGACGAAGACCCGCAGGCCGAGATCGTGGCCCTCGGAGCGCTCGAGCTTCTCGCGCGCGCCCATGCGCCAGGCAACGGAAACCTGCGTGCCCTGCGCGAACAGCGCGTCGGCGGCGTCGGCGCCGGCCTTGCGCGCGGCGGTCACCACGTCGTGCAGTTTCTGCAAGCCATCGGCGGCCGATTTCGGCGTGGCGGCCGACTTCACGGGCGCCGGCGCGCCGAGCCGGCGCAGCGAGGTGGCCAGTTTCTTCGCCGCCGGCTTCTTCGCTGCTGTCTTCTTGACTGCAGACTTCTTCACGGCCTTCTTCGCGGCAGGCTTCCGTGCCGCCGCTTTCCTGGGGGCCGTCTTCTTTACGGCTTTCTTCGCCGCCTTGCGGGCCGGCTGTTTCTTTTTCGCGACCGACTTGCGGGACTTCGTCTTCTGCTTGGCTCTGGCCATATCTCTGCGTCGCTATGCGTTGCTGAATGTCGAGGGACGGGGAGGCTATCACCCTTCCTTGTCGTCGAGGTAGTAGGCGGTGAACAGCACGAAGGCGGTGCCCAGCCCGGCCACCCAGCCGGCGATGGCGAGTGCTATGTCGCCCGCCGGCCCGAACGGTCCGGTGACCGCCTCGATATAGGAGCGGGCGAACCAGCTGCCGACGCCGCCCACCATGATGCCGATCACGGCCGACAGCACGACGTTCCACGCCATCCTGATGCCGCTCATCAGCGGGCCTTCCAGGCGCGGCACCGGCCCGAAAAATCCCGGATTGCGGCGCGGCGCGTCGGGCGGCGGCGGTCCCGGCTTGGGCGGGAAGGGCGAGGGATCGGCGTTCATGGCCGGAGTCTAGCCGCTCCCCGCCGGGCTGCGAACCCGGCAATTTCCCGGCTATTGTGGCATCGGCAGGAGGAGTGGACAGCGCGATGCAGGATAGCGGCGAGTTCGGTCGATGGCTGGCGCGGGCCGGCATGGACAACATGGACGAGTTCGAGCTGCTGACGGGCTTCGCCGGACGCTGCAACGAACGCGGCCTGCGGCTGACGCGCGCCATGACGATCATGGACACGCTGCACCCGACCTGGGAGGGGCGCGCCTTCCGCTGGACGCGGGACGGGGCGGCGCCCTATGAGGCGATCGACTACGGCTCCAGCGACAGCGGCGCCGAGGCCGACAGCTGGCGGCAGTCGGTGTTCTACGCCATGCTGCAGGACGGCAGCGAGGAATTCGAGGCGCGGCTGGATCAGTTCGACGTCGCGCAGTTTCCGATATTGCAGGAGCTGAGAGACGCCGGAAACACAGGCTACCTGGCTATGGTCCTGCGTTTCGGGTCGGACGGCACGATGGGCGAGATGGATTGCTTCTATACCGCCTTCACCACCGACGCGCCGGGCGGGTTCTCCGACGAGGCGCTGGCCCTGTTGCGGCAGATGGCGCCGGTGCTGGGGCTGGCGACCAAGGCTGCAGCGCTGAAGCGCATCGCCGGCACGGTGGCGGAGGTCTATCTCGGCCGCGACGCCAGCCGGCGGGTGCTGTCCGGCCAGATCAGGCGCGGCCTGACCGAGCGCATCGGCACGGTGCTGTGGTTCTCCGACCTGCGCGGCTTCACCACCATCACCGATACGACCCATCCCGATCGCATCATTCCGCTGCTCAACGATTATGCCGAGGCGGTGATCGCCTCGGTGCACGAGGAAGGTGGCGACGTGCTGAAGCTGATCGGCGACGGGGTGCTGGCGGTGTTCAATGCGGACGATCGCTCGCAGGCCTGCCGCGCCGCACTGCGCGCCGAGTCGGGACTGAGGCGACGGCTGGCCGAGGTCGATGCGCGCCGCCGCGCCGCCGGCCTGCCGGTCACCGATGTCAATCTCGGCCTGCATGTCGGCGAGGTGTTCTACGGCAATATCGGCAGCGACGAGCGGCTGGATTTCACCGTGGTCGGCCCGGCCGTCAACGAGACCAGCCGGGTGGTGGCGCTGTGCCGCTCGGTCGACCGCAACGTGCTGATGACCTCGGAATTCGTCGCCCAGACGCCGGAAGCGGAGCGCGGCCGCATCGTGTCGGTCGGCCGCTTCGCGCTGCGCGGCGTGCGCCGGGCGCAGGAGCTGTTCACGCTCGCGGACAAATAGCGCAAGCCCTCAGCAGGGGGGATTGAAGCGCGTGAGCTTGTCATCCGACCCGGATACGGGATCGGATCGCGTTATCACCTTTCGAATGTCCTCGACAGTCGCAGGCGTTGGGTGCTCAGTCCGAGCCAAACAGGCCGCTTCAGCACGGCACCTGCATTCGCGTAAGCTTTTCCCCCGGTTCGACCGGGTCGGACCTTCGCGTCACCTTGCAGGAAAAGCCCGGGCCCGCGGTGCTCACCGTGGTCTTAACTGTTTGTGTATCGAAACTGTCGATCTGGTCTTCCTCCTCGACCATTCTTGCGGAAATCACTTCGCAGGTTTGTCCTACGAGCCGAAACGAAAGAGACTGAACGATCGAGAACGTTCCTTCAGTCCAGTGATGGCGGCGCCCACAGCTCAGACGCTCCAAACTGTACGTTCCAGTCATTTCTCCGTTGAGGGTAAGGACATTTCCCTTGATGTCGAGGCGGGTGCGGTAGCTCGCCTGGGACGAGCGCTCTTCCCAATCCGACGCAGTTCCCAACCTGCCGCCCGGACATTCGGCTTCGCCGGCGTGGGCTCCAGGTTTGTAGACCAGCGAGAGGTCCGGGCGGTCCGTGCCGCCGCAGCCGAGAATGGTCCCCAGCCAGACCAATCTTCCTTGCACGGCGTCCAGATAGATGGACGTGGCGTAGCGGTGAGTGAAAGGCTCGTCATCGGATCCGACTTCCTCGGACTCGTACTCCATATCCACATCGATCACGATGCGCAGATCGCGCAGGTCGGGAGCCTGGCTGTTGGCCACTCCTCCAAGCGACAGTGCCACGAGGGCTCCGACGCCAGCTGTGAACGAGCGCATCACTTGTCGGCGTCTGTGTTTCCTCAGTCGCATAGCTGCTCGCCATTGACGATGACGCAACTGGATCTTTCCCGGAACGGCTGCTTCCGCAGCTTGGGCGAACTCGCATGCAGGTCGCGGCGATAGGCGAGGATTCTCTGTTCGAGATCCTTGCTGTCGGCGTCGTAGGCGGCATGGCTGGCCCTGAGCAGGAATTTCTGGGCGCCCTCGAGGTCTCCCTCGGCTTTCAACGCCAGGCCCTCTTTCAGGTACCATTGCGCGCGAACGATATCGCGGTTCCGGGTGTAACGTTCTTCGAGCTCGTCGTCATTTGCGGCGATCGCATATTTGATCGCCGCCGACAGATGCGCGTCAGCCGAGACGAAGTCCTCGTTGCGCGCCGCCTGCAGGCCGGAGTAGTTCCACGCGGCGGCCGTGCGCCTGGCGTCGAGCCGCTCGCCCTCGATCCGCGCCCGCAATTCGGCCTGGTAGTCTTCCTCGCTCGATTCGGCCTCGGCCGATTCGAACAACTGCCAGGCTTCGAGGAAAAGGCTCAGGCCCAGGCCCGCGGCGGCGAGACCTGCGGCGTAGCGATTCTGCTGCGGAGCGACCCGATAGGCGGTCGTCCCCGACGAGGTCTGCGGCGGGCGAACGCAGCAGACTACGACGCCGTCGTGCGGACGCGTGATATGCGCGGTGGCGTTCGAGCCGTAGCAGGCCG